>NZ_JBEVVA010000002.1:0-38604 GCF_049639735.1 Elusimicrobium simillimum | reverse complement strand
TCTTCTTCTTTTACCGTTTCAACAAGTTCTTTTAATTCATCTAGGAACTGGTTTATTCTAAACCCGGTCTTTTTTATCTTGTCTTCCCTAAGGCCTATGGCAACTGTTACAGAAGGGCAGGTCACCATACCTAAGAAAAAAACCTCTTCTGTTATTGCTCCACTTTGCACCAAGGGCTTTTAACTCCCTGGATATTGCACTGTTAAAAGAACCTTTAAACCAACCGTCAGCATACTGCACACTGCCGCTTTCTATTGCCTGTACAAGCCCCGCCTTTGCGTTTTTTAAGACTTTTACATCAACGCCTAAACCATCTTTGACAATCTTTATTATTGGTGCGTATATGACCTCTAGAAAGATTGCTTCAAGGGTGTCTTTAAGAGGTTCATAATTCTGCGGCTTGTTTCTTAAAGGTGTAAGCTGTTTCATTTCGCCCCTTGAAAATCGTCAAAATTTTGCTATACTATTTAATAACACCAGCAACCAATTTGCGACGACTAAACATAGGCGCAAGTTGTGTAGAAATGGAGTGAGCACTAACCTCCCCATTCTCAACTGGTTTTTTTATTGCGTTCTATTCTGTAGCCTGTTAACAGCCAAGTTTTCTTTTGGCCGTGTTCATCTAAGGAAAGTATTGCCTCGTAGCCGTTCTTCTCTAGGTGTACTGTCTTTTTGGCTCTTACAAATTTGCTTACATCGCCATCTACAAGCACTTCTATAACTTTGGACACAACTTCCTGCCCGTGCTTTTCAGCTATATGCTTAAGGCCATAGCCTTTGTTGTCTGCGTCATTCTCACCCCATTTAAGGGCGACATCATTAGACCCGCCGTACTGTTCAAGGTCGTCCCTAAGGTCTTTAACAATCTCCTCGGGGCTGCCTGACGCTATTTTCTTTAAAGCTTCTTTTACTTTTGACTTCTTAGAGGTTAAACTCTTAGTAGTTTTACCTGTGCTACCACCACTGGTAAACTTGCCGTCACCGTCTCTGGGTGTTCATCTTCTTTAAATGCGTTTACCCTTTCTTTAAGCTTTTCCCATAGAGATTTCTTCTCATTGTTGTATCTCGGCTTTGTTAAAGTGATACCGGGCACGTTTTTAGACAGTTCTTCTGCGTTTGCTTCAGGTATTTCAACAAGGTCATCTTCTTGTATTTTGATAGGTAACAGGTTTTCTCTGTTAATGGCTTTTAGCTTCTTTAGGGTCATAATGCCGGACTGTACTGCGGCAGATACTCTTTGAAACTGCTGGTTCTTTACTTCTTCCTGTTGTTGTGCTGAAAGTATACGCAATGGTTTAAATTCAATCTTAAGGTCATCAGGTATAAAGCCAAATAAATGCTGCAGCAAATTTCTAGTATTGTTAACAGGTCATACTTACATTTAGAGCGTATTTCGCTCTCAATCATAGCGTTGTAGTTTTCAATATCATCTTCACCACTGTTAAATCCGGTGGCGGAGATACCAAATAACTTAGTGAGCGGCATTTTTAAATCAGAGGCTATTTGCATTCTGATTTCCCTTAATATTTCGCATGCCCGGAATGTTAAGTGTTTGCTTTCCAAAATATCTGTAGTATCCTTGATAGGCATTCTGGTAATTCTTAGCATATTGCTCATTTGAATACGCTTAACAATAGCGTTAGAACTTTGCTGTGGCGATTGCGGCGTTAAGCTTGTATACCGTAAATATTACTTAAACTCGTCTAATACTTCAAAAGTTAAGTTAACTGATTTAAGATACTGGTTATAAGAACGTACAACGGATTCTAATACTGAGAACCCCAGCCTCTTAACCTTGGCCTTACTAAACTGGGGGCTACTTTACCCTCCATTCTTATAACTCTGGACTTGTGAATCTTGTGCCCGTAATAATTATAAAAATCAGGTTCTCTAAGAGTTTCCCCGGGAAAATCACTGTCGATGTTGCTAGTGCCATAGTAAAGTTCCCACAAATCAACAGCTTTAAAAGCTAATCTGCCGCCTTTTTTTATTTTGAGATATCTAACTCAGTATCTGGCTTTTGGTCTTATTATAATTAAACCGCCGCCGCCAATAAGGTGCCCATTTAAGCCCCTGGGCAAAGGTTAAAGTATTTTGTTCTTTCAAGAATGTTTTAAGCTCGTCTATTTGGTCTTCATCAAGTTGTTCAGTTTAGCGTCTATGCCGCCCTAAAAGCGTCATCTACAGGCGTATCAACCAAGGTTTGTACTATGCCGTGCTCTACATATATCTCAGAAAGAACCTGCCGCATATTGGAAATAAAATACCAGCGGTTATTTTTAAAGAATGTATCTACCTGTGATACCTGTGTAGAACCAAAAGCGGTGCCCATCCCGTACCCACCACCGGTAACAAGGCCATTAATTACATCAGAAAGAGAGTTTTTAACCTCTAATGCTGTGTCTAAATTTATTGGTTGCTGCGCGGCTTCTTTGTCATTATTTTTAACCTATGTTGTCTAAGATAGAGGGTTTGTTCATATGTACTATCTTGCAACCGTCTATAAACGCATCTACAAAATCATCATGTTCCCTTTAGGGAAGTTTAAGGCTTCACTTATACATTCATTTACCAACTCTTCGTCTATTTCTTCGTTGATAATTACTTTGTTGTAAGCCAGAAAAGGCATTACTGCGTTAAGCCTTTGCACTTTATCTGTGCGCCTGTCTTTAAAAAATTCCGCTATTTCTTCAGGCCCGGGCATTGGTACGCCTAGTTTGGGTAACTTCTGGTTTAAATAAATACCATGCCCTTTGTCTTCAATGTAAGCACCCCTGAAACCGTAAAAATTTGCCCTTTCGATAAAAGGCACTGCGTACTGCTCTACCATGTCATAGTTACTAACTGCTTCCAAATTGCTCTGATATACGCCTGACCGTTTCTTACGCCCATGAAATAAATGTATTGGGGTCATTTTGCTGCTTTTCTTTATAAGATGTATCCGCTGTAACAAAGCCATAGTCAAACTCTGCTGGTAATGGGCCACGCTCAAGCATTCTTCTCTTGATTATGTTGCCGCCTTGGTTATAGGGTTTTGCTGGTATTGGGAATTGTAAAGAGTAGGGTTTTCTACACTCATTTTTACCAGCTTTTCAGTGCTTATTTTCTCCGGCCAGTAGCTTTTACCGTTTATGTGGGCCTTGATAGTAACTACGTCATAATCTTTTTTTTCGTTCTTTAAGATATAAGCGGGTAAATCATCAACGCTATTCTTTGCGCTATTATGATTATGGGGGTGTTATTAGCCCTTAACCTGGTTTTGAGTTTGTCAGTGTATATCTGATAACCTCTTCTTTTACTACCTCAGAGTTAGCGTCTCCAACGTCCAAAGGGTCGTCGATAATAAGTGCGCCGCCAAATTCATCTTCATCCACGTTAGGGTTGCCAGCGTCAATACCAGTAATAGCCCACCCATAGAACTGGCGGACAAGCCTGACCTGCTGCACCACCGTCAAAAGAATACTGCGTTTTGCTTTTTTCATCTTTCTTTATCTCATGACCAAAAGACTGCGCCATTCTGCGCTTTCAACTATCTCTTTGGTTTCCCTTGAAAGTTTGGATATAAGGTCAGCCGAGTGGGATATATAACAAAACTTGCTGTTAACACTACGGGCAAAACACCAGGTAATAAATAACTCAACTATTAGCGATTTGCCGCTGCCTACTGGCAGGTTAAGCATTAAATTGGGCTTTTTAGCACGCTTTTCCGCAATGGTTTGCAGTTTGTCTATTACCGTGTTATGAAAGTCTTTAAGGTAAGGGTGTCCTGTTAATTGCAAAAAATATGACTTTAATATATGTCTTAAAATCTGCCAGGCACGCTAAACCTAAAGCTGTACGGGTGCTTTCATTTTCAAAGAGCTTGTCAAACCTATCCTGCAAGGACTCCATACTATAAGTCCTTTAAAATCGGTGTTATTTCCTTAATGGCTTTTTTTAGTTCTTCTTTATCGAACTTGTTGGTATTATCATAGAACCGCTGATTTCTTGCTTTTCAATGGGCTTTTCCCCGGCGGTGTCTCTTATAATCTCAAAGGCCCTGGGGTTGCCCTTAGCCGCCTGCTCCATTTGGGTTTGCAATAAAGCCATTCTGTAATCTAGTTCTTGCTCGTCTAGCTTAGGGTCAAATTCTTTTAGCCTGTCTATAATCTCTGCCGGAGGCTTACGGTCAAGCAACATTTGTGTTAACTGCTTAAATGTTTTTTTAACCCTGTGAACATCCCGTGATTTCCTGCCGCCACGTCTGGCAAGTTCCTCATTTCATCTTCCGGCAGCGTGGTAAAAGGGATTAGGTTTTTGTTGCTTATTTTGCGGGACTCAGCTTTATCTTTTTTAGGTTTAGCCATTTTGCTGCCCCCTGGTTAACCTATTGGTTAATAAATAGATATGACGCAGCCGTTTTCCGGCTACATCAGCTAAGGCGTTTTTAAGACCCTCATGTTCTGTTACTTTGATTTCTTGGTTTATAAGGCGATCAGCTTCTTGTTCAAGCTGTAAAGGTAGTCAAACATCTCATTAATATTGGTGGTAAGCGGTATAGGTTCAAGCAGGGCAAATGCCCCTGAAAGGGTGTTTACTGCGTGTGATATTTCCGGCATGGTAGCCATTACAAGTTCTTTAAGTCTGTCTATGTCAGCGTCAATATCTTCACGCATTTTGTCAGCAAGCAGGTGGTCACCGTAATCTTTAAAATTAAGGTGTATCTGGTGTGCGTATGTTTTGATAGCCAACAAAATATCAGTAATTTTTTTCATCGATTGATTTGTTTTTAGGGAGGCGTTTAGGACAATAAAAAAAGAGCGCCTACCGTATAAGGTATCGCTCTTTTGTTTAGGTTGGTTTACTGCTTATTTACACATAAAAAAATGTGTGACATTTCCAAGAGAAATTAATCTCCAGCAAATATCACACACCTATATTATAATGATTTTTAAAAAAATTGCAAGTGGTTTTTTATTTCAAATTACACAAATCATCTTCTATATGAAGTCGCCTATCTTTTGTTGATTTTTTTCTCTCTCCGGGAAGTATTTCATATTCCAAAAATTTAACATCAACTGAAAGTTGATAAATATCATAATCTTTGTATAAAACTCCCATCTCATAAAGAAGTGGAAGTGTTGCCTCCGCTATAGAAACAGATGACTTGCAAAAATGTTTTAATATTTCTTCTTCTCTTTTCTTTTTCCTATCTTTCAATATATTTATTATTTCATTTTTAATGAAAGACTCAAAACTTAAAATAGTTCCTCTAAATACTGAGGTTTGTTTAACAAATACTTCTCCTTTAATTTTTTCTTCGAATTTTTTACATTTGGGTAAAACATCTCTCAAAAAATATTGTTTAACAAAAAAAGATTTGTTTAACCAGTTTAATTTAGATATTTCATCAACGGTTAACATTCCCCTGTCAAACAATCTGTGATGTGAGGGGCATAAGAAAAATGTGTTTTCCAATGAAGCCGTCCCTCCTAAACGTCTAGGTATAATATGGCAAATATCAATAACTCTGTTTTCTTTACAAATTTCACACGGGGTATTTCTATTGGGAATAAAAATTTCACTTCCAGGAGCTAACGGAGGAATACAAAAAGGACGGTTGTCCAAATTTTTACAAAATATATGTTTGGCAATTTTTAAAATCTCATGCTGTATTCCCAGTGATGCAGGGTGTGGGTCTTTGGAGTGTTTTTTACATATTTCTTCTAATCTTAGCTCATACTCACGAAACTTCCTATCAAATAGTTCTTGATTTTTAAGTATTTCTCTAAAAATTTTTAATTCTACCTCATCTAAAGGGATACCATGCTTTTCTAGCTCCTCTTCAAACAATACATTAGAATCCTCTTTTGCTTTCATAATCAAACCATTAAACTACTTTACTTCTTTTTCTATAAGATAAATATAATCTAAAGCCATTTTGCCCTTATCAACATTTGAATAATAGGTTTTTGGATAAAAAACATTTTTGAAAATTGTTTTTCATACTTTTCAAAAGGAATAAATTTATATCCTAAAACTGTTTTGGTGGAACCCATAACACTGGTGTATTGATAATTTTTATCATACTTTACAAAACCATATTTGGTGTCAAAGGTTTGATTGTCTACAAAATCTTTTTTATCGGTAAAAACAAATGCAGTATTGTTTGACAAAAGTTTTGTGCTGCCAATTAAAAGGCCGTCCTTTGTAACTTGCAACACTTTCATGTTAGCTAACCCATACACCAGATTTTTATTATTAGGGTCGCCAAAACCTGTTCCCGAGCTAAATTTGGTTATCTCATTATCCAAGTTAAGAACTTCATCAAAATCAAACCCGGCGTTTGCAACTTTAAATTTCTCCTTTTCATAATCATATGAAGACTCAAAGATAGCATCTTCAAGAGAATCTAATTTGTTGTATTTTTCATAATTAGGGTTATCTTCCAGCCATGATTTTGCGACCTGAATATCCTCGTATACTAAATAATTCCACCCCATATTTGTTTTAGTGGGCTTAACTACTTTCACAGTCTGAGAAAGCTTTTTTGATTTTTGAACAGAAGAAACCTCATCTCTCATATGTTCATAGGTCAAATTTAAAATAGTATCTATGTTTACGTTTTTATCAAGTAAATTTATTTTTTTGTTACAGTCCCATAAGAGTATCAATGAACCACTTTCCTCACAATCTACTTCTGTGGAAAAAGAATTAACGGGAAAAGAAAAAGTTAATATAGTGAATAATAAGAAAAGATATGATATTTTTTCATATGCCCCCACATAAATTTTTAATTGTTTTTGATTATTATATTATAATAAATTTGCAGGTGTACGACTATTCCAATGGTAACGGCACCTGCTACTTTTATTTAATGAGCAGTATGATTGTTGTAACAGTCATAAGATATGCTATACAAAACCACAACGCTCCTTTTTCTATTTTTGTCATGTAACCCTCTCTATTCTTCAGGAATATAACGTCCTAGTATTACAGAAATTATTTCATACTTGGGGGTAGGCTTATCAAGCTTCATAATAAAATAACTTCCGGCGGCATCTTTAACAATAAACTTCTTGTTTTCATAGCCTTTTATGGTATTTACTGCCATACAATGCAATAAATCACCTTTTTTATACGGCGGTAACTTATCGTCGCCAACTTCCATGTCGAACTCTTTTTTCACGTCAACATCCTCCTTTTTGGGGACGCTTGTTGATGGAACAAAAAGAGCTTCCTTATCCTTTACAATCCCCAAAGTCGGGATGTCAATTTAACATTTATAGGGTTTACGTTTGATTTATTTTCTGATGTGTTGTCTTCGTAGAAATACTTGTAGTCTTTACCGAGGGCCTTAGCTAACTTTTCTATATTTTTTTTGGAAATGCCACCTTTGTTAGCTTCCCATTTGGCTAATGTAGGCTGCGCTATTTTTGCTAAATCGGCAAGTTGTCTTTGTGTTAAATTAAGTTCATTTCTTGCCTTTCTTATTTTATCTCCGATATTCATTCTTCTTTCCTTTTTTAAAAATTCATGAAAGTTGAGACGTTAAAAATAACCCCTTGACAAACATATATCTTATTGTTATACTTTCATTATCAAAGCGTTATCAAAAAGAAATCAACGCTTTATAAAATCCTTATAATAAGGGTCTTTATAAAAAGATAAGAACCTATTTTAATAAGGTGAAGCCGCAAAAAGCGGTGTGTGTTATATTAAGCGAATAAAAATTGGGCAACAAGTTTACAGGGATATCGCTTATTCCTGTTTAGCAGCAAATATAACACACGCCGATAGTTAGCAGATTAAAACCTGCGTCCTCCCAAAAAGAGACTATCGGCTTTTATTTTACCAAATTTGACCAAAGTAAACATTATAAAGAGGAGTGAATATGACTAGCGAATTAAAAAGTGATTGGGATGTAAAAGTAGCGGAATATCAGAAGAAGTCAAAAATAATAGTTAGAAGAGGCGTTACCTTTATTAATACTTTTGAGGTTGCTATCAGACTGGGGGAGGATGTTAAGAGTATTCAATGGAAAGCGGCCTATGGAAGTTTAAAAAATTTGGCCAAACGCTGGGGTAGGCCGTATTGGTTTAAAGAAACAGAGATAGACAGGCTGTTAGGAATATAGGAGTTTTGACAATTTGGCAAGGTAGAACGCTTTGGATGCGTATCGGACTGTAAACCCGATTCACTGTGTTGACGACTGGGTTCGATTCCCAGCCTTGCCACCAAATTTGAGTGCGGTTGACGGCTCTCCTAAGTGTTCCGTAAAGAATACTAAACCAAACCCCGCACTCATCCATCTAGCCGGAAAGAAAGTTCCGGCACCGGGGCGGCATTCATTAGCACTTCTCCTCAAGGTACAAACCTCCCGCCCCGCTAAATATAACGCCCCTTTTATGGAGGGGAAGCCCAAGGGGCGGAATTAAACCCTACCGCCCCTAATATTTGAAGTAAATGGAGAATGATATGAATAAGGAATTTATTAAAGAGTTAGCAGGTGCGGTGTGCCTTTTTACGGCACTGGGTGTTACTGGCTGGGTATTTTTAGCCATAAACTGCGGCGGGTATATGTACCAGTGGGGATTTTAGTATGGCAACAAAACTTAGCAGAACTTGCCCTGAATGCGGCAGCAGTAAAAGATTTATGGAGGACAGGGATGATACCACCCTTTGCACCTGTGATAACTGCGGTGAATGGTATTACTGGGTACCTTAATATGATTTTACAGGAATATAAAAGTGTAGAGGACGCTATTGAAAACGCTTTACATTGGATAAGAAACACGGCGCAGGAGTATGAAGTGAGGGGACACTATTTAAAGGCGCAGGGGTTAAAAGAAGCAATTAAATGTTTGGAAGCGCATTTAAGCATGGTTAAGGAATAGATTGAGAATTAAAAGGAGATTTTTATGGACACAACAAGAGCATTTGCCATGGGACAAGCAAACAGGGATAAAGAAACAATGGTTTTTGACTGGGACAAAGCAGCCCAATTAATAAAAGAACATAAAGCAATTTACGCTTCAGCAGGCTTGCAGGGTGACTGGGAATATACAGGCGGGTATATTTATAAGGATGGCAAGCCAACAATGGATGAATACACATATCTGGCCTCTACTTGGGCTACGCCAGAAATAGATATAGATGGTGAAATATTTGAGTGCTATAAAATGCAATCACAAGCACCCAAATGGGGCCCTCAAACAAAATGGCCCAAATCAGCATTAAAAATATTGAAAAAGAGATAGTTTTAACAATTTGGGAGTGTGGCGGAATAAGACGCAGGTAAGGCTTAAATGCTCATATTAGAACCAACGTAAGCTACCGTGTCGTGGGCTACGAGGTACCTCTAAGGACCCTGAAAAGATAGAAAGGATAGAAAATTCCTTGTAACGGCGTGCAGAGTGAAATTCTCTGCCACTCCCACCAATTTAAGAAATACATAAAAACAAAGGAGAAATACTATGACAAAAGAAGAAATGAAAGAAGAAAAAAGCTTCACGGAAACCATGAAAGAACTGATGGCTGATGAAAAGATGCTAAAAGCCACAAAAGACCAGTTTGCTGTAAAAGTAGAAGCTGGCACAACAAAACACGGCGAAGTTGTTATTAATATGAAGTTTTCTAACAGAAAAATTGCTGAAAAAATGGCTGAAGAACGGGCAAAGGAGTTTTCAGAATTTTTAAAAGGATTGGCAACGCATATAGAAGAGGAAACCAAAGAAAAACAAGTAAAAACGCCGTCAGCCAAAACATCTAAGAAAGCTAAAAAATAAGAAGCATATAAAAGGAGAATGAAAATGTTTGGTAAAAAATCAAAAAAAGAGAAGTTTTACATATTAAGAACATGCAATTCTGACATGTCGGCACATGGCGGGTTTATTTGGCCCACAAAAGGTAAAGTTGTGTGCCCTGACTGGAAAGATAATAAAGATTGCGGTAACGGTCTGCATGGTCTTTTAGAGGGCAAAGGTGATGCTGGCTATTTAAGTAGTAATACAGATGCTAAATGGCTGGTAGTTTCAACAACAGAATTTAATGACTTGACTGATAAGGTCAAATTTAAAGAATGTATTGTTGAATTCTGCGGTGAAAAAGATGAAGCGATTAGCTTCATCACAAAAAAATTAAAAGAACAAAAAAAAACCTATGAGGGTTGTTTTGCTTCCGCCACGCAGGGTTATCGCAGTTCCGCCACGCAGGGTTATCGCAGTTCCGCCACGCAGGGTGATAGCAGTTCCGCCACGCAGGGTTCATACAGTTCCGCCACGCAGGGTTATCGCAGTTCCGCCACGCAGGGTTCATACAGTTCCGCCACGCAGGGTTATCGCAGTTCCGCCACGCAGGGTGATAGCAGTTCCGCCACGCAGGGTGATAGCAGTTCCGCCACGCAGGGTGATAGCAGTTCCGCCACGCAGGGTTCATACAGTTCCGCCACGCAGGGTTATCGCAGTTCCGCCACGCAGGGTGATAGCAGTTCCGCCACGCAGGGTTATCGCAGTTCCGCCACGCAGGGTTATCGCAGTTCCGCCACGCAGGGTGATATCAGTTCCGCCACGCAGGGTTATCGCAGTTCCGCCACGCAGGGTGATAGCAGTTCCGCCACGCAGGGTTATCGCAGTTCCGCCACGCAGGGTTATCGCAGTTCCGCCACGCAGGGTTATCGCAGTTCCGCCACGCAGGGTGATAGCAGTTCCGCCACGCAGGGTGATAGCAGTTCCGCCACGCAGGGTTCATACAGTTCCGCCACGCAGGGTTCATACAGTTCCGCCACGCAGGGTTCATACAGTTCCGCCACGCAGGGTAAAATGTCTGTTATTCTTTGCGGTCTAAACTCTTGCTTTAAAGGCCCGGTTGATAACGTGGTAATCTATCAGGATTATGAAAAAGAAAAGCAAAAGGTTTTCCAGATAGGCCACAAATCAATAAAAGCTAACGTCTGGTACAAGATTGTAAAGTCCAACCAGAAAATCAGAACTATTCTTTGCAAAAACATCCATTACGTCAAAGGCAATCTGCTTGAAGATAAAGCCGAACTTCTTGTTAACGCAGTTAACCCCATTGGCATGATGGGCGGAGGCATAGCCAAAGCCTTTGCAGATAAATTCCCCCAGATGGAATCCTCTTATAAAGAGTTTTGCAAAAGAGACGGCTACAAAGAGTACTACACATACTTTTACAACTCTCAGAAGCCTACTGTCTGCAATCTGCTTACAGTAGATAAAAACATTCAGGCTCATTACTCATATATATCTGCCGGACTTAATGAACTCAAAAACTACATTCTTAACAATGGCGTAAAATCCGTTGCTATACCGCTTTTAGGCTGCGGTATCGGCAAGCTGAACTCCGCCAAAGTCAAAGAAATGATTGAGGTTGCTCTCGTGGCAACCGGCGCAGAAATATACATCTATGACAATGAAGAAAAATAAATAAACGAAAAGGAGAATGAAAATGACACAGCAATTAGGAGTTTATAAGGCCATTATAAATATTATGGCTGAGTTGGCAAAAAGCGGTATATCTAAAGACCGTAAAAACCAACAGCAGGGTTATGTTTTCCGTGGTGTTGATGATATGTATAACAAGCTTGCGCCATTGTTAAGCAAAAATAACCTTTGCATATTGCCCACGGTACTTGACAGACACACAACAGAAAGACAAACACAAAAAGGCGGCGTTTTATTTTATACAACGGTAAAAACAAAATTTACATTTGTTTGTGCGGAAGACGGCAGCACCCAGGAAGTTACTTTCGACGGTGAAGCTATGGACACAGCGGATAAATCAACAAACAAGGCTATGAGTGCCGCTTATAAATATATGTGTATGCAGACTTTCTGTATACCTACTAAGGGTGACAATGACCCAGATGCTACAACGCCAGACCCTTTAAAGCCGATATTTGACCAAGGTAAAGCTAAGCCAGCGGCAAAACAAAGCCATGCTGCCTCTACGCCACCTGCGCCAGCAATACTGCCCGATGAAATAATAGAAAAGCTTTATGAAGCCAAAAGCAAAGAAGATTTGAAAAACCTCTGTGTTAACATAGGCAATAAAAACCCAGAGTATAAAAACCTTTTAAATGGCTTTTACATAGCTAACAGGGAGAAGATGTTTCAAGGGGAGGGCAACTAAATGGACTTTTTAATAAAACACCAAGATTTACAACCCATTGAGGTTAATTTAGAGGATATTAGAAAGTATGTATCTGAAATAACTTCAACATATGCCAATGCCGTTTATACAGATGAGCAAATGAAACTGGCAAAGGAAGACCATGCCGAACTGGCACGCCTTAAAAAACAAATTGAGGATAAAAGAAAAGAAGTAAAAGCTAAGTGGAACACTCCATATTTGGAGTTTGAATTAAAAATCAAAGAAATAGTTTCACTTATTGATACCCCGGCATTGTTAATCAACAAACAAATAAAAGACTACGATGCCCGCAGGAAAGCCCAGAGACGGGAGATTTTAGAAGTCTTTTTTAACAAATGGAATACCTTAGGTGAAATGATAAAGTTTGACACTATCTTAGAAGATAAAATGCTTGGCCTGTCAATAACAGACAAGAAAGCAACAGGTCTGTTAGCTGTTAAGCTGGAGGCTATTACCAAAGACCTGTCTACATTAGAAAGCCAGATTGACAATGAGTTTAGAACACCTTGCTTAACGGTTTATTGCCAAACATTAGATATAAATGCCGCATTTAGCCATAACACCCTATTGGAAAACCAGAAGAA
This sequence comes from Elusimicrobium simillimum, assembly GCF_049639735.1. Lineage (NCBI taxonomy): Bacteria > Pseudomonadati > Elusimicrobiota > Elusimicrobia > Elusimicrobiales > Elusimicrobiaceae > Elusimicrobium > Elusimicrobium simillimum. The sequence continues at coordinate 25,870 of NZ_JBEVVA010000002.1, read as the reverse complement.
AATACAGGATGAAGTGTTAGGCACAGTAGTTGAAACACCTAAAGAAGAAATATTACAGCCAACAGTTATTGCCCCGGCTGAAGAAAATATTTTTTCCCCTGAAGAACTGGGCAAGCCTGAACCTGCTGAAACACGCCGCTTTATGATAACAGCAACTGCGGCGCAGTTTAAAGAGTTGAAAAGGTTTTGCGATAACAACAGTATTAAATTAAGAGAGGTTTTTTAATATGTCCACACAAACAAAAATACCTGAAATTAACATAGTTATGCTCTCTGGCAGACTTACTAAAGACGCTAACATAGCATACACCCAAAAAGGTGCCGCTGTGTGCCGCTTTGACATAGCCGTTAACCGCCGTTATATGGACGCTTCACAGGTATGGCAAGATGAAGTTACTTTTGTGCCTGTAACCCTTTGGGGGCCGGCAGCGGAAAGAGCCAAAGACAGGCTGGTAAAAGGTGCGCCTGTGCTTATTGAGGGCCGTTTGGTTCTTAATGAATACACAGATGCACAAGGAAAAAACCACAAAAGACTACAAGTAAATTGTAAAAGAGTACAAATTTTACAGTCTACAGGCGGTGGTGGGCCAGTCTCTTCAAAAGAAGAGTCTGTTGAAGAATCCCCGGCAATAGATGATGATATTCCCTTTTAACTTATGGCACAGAAATATACTCTAACACACTGGATTGAACTTAACAGCCTTTACCTACTTATTCGCAAAGCGTTAAACAAGGGTTTACAGGTAGTGGTTGAGGTTAAAAGTTCAAAAGATAAAAAGACATTAGAGCAGTTAGGGTACTGGTTTGGCGTTATATGCCCTACCATTCAAGCCTGGTACAGAGAAAATGGGGACATTAAAAGCATTGATGAGGTACACAAGATATTAAAACTAGACCATTACTATGAAGAGATTTACTCAAAAGCTACAGACACTTTTCATAGAGAGGGTAAAAGTTTGGTGGGCATAAGCAAAGAGAGGATGTCACAGCTTATTGATGAGGTTATAACAGCCTACTCATTAATGGGAGTGGAAATAGAGCCCCCGCCCGAAAAACTTAGATGGGCGCAGGTATAAGGCCCGGCGCAGGGGGCCTCATTCTCCTCCCTGCGCTTAATAGGAGAGTTTTATGTTTTTTGGAATTCTACGGGATTTGTTTTTTAAAGATAAGTGCAGATGTGGCCGTAAGAAAGAAAAGAAAGCTTTAGTTTGTAAGACTTGTGCAGGGAAAATATAGAGACAAGAGAGGAAACTTATGAAACAAAGAATAATAATTAAAAAAATTGTCCGTGAAGTATATGAGTTTAAAGGTAAAAACCTTATGGAAGCTGCTGAGGCTATTAAAAAACAAAAGCCTACATCTATAACAAAATGGTCAACCATGAGGCTGGGCTAGGATGCTTAAAGAAAGCGTGCTTCAGGCTCATGTACTACAAGAACTTACACTCCTTGAAAACTGCGGCTTACTATTGGTTGAAAGAACCAATAATTTTAAGGGCACAATTATGCGCCGGACTAAAAAAGGGACTTCAACGGGATTTTTAAAAACTGGAAAAAAAGGCTCTACCGATATTAAGGTTTACCTCCCAAAAGGCATTACATTGCATTTAGAAGCTAAAAAAGAGGATGGTAAACAAAACCCGGCGCAAATTGAATGGCAGCACAAATTAGAGAAGTTGGACCATATTTACAGGATAGTAAGGAGTGTGGAGGAGTTAAAGGTTATTTTGGCAGAACTCTGCCCTGATGTATTTAAAAGTGTTTATCAAATGAATTAAGGTGAGCAACATGGCTAAAAGGTTTTTTGAAAGCGGAAAGTTTAGGGATTCTTGGTATAGAAATTTAACACCTAAAGAAAAATGTATTTGGGAGTTTATGTTATGTGAATGTAATGCGGGCGGCATATTGGACATTGATTTTAAAAGTATGACCTTTCATATAGGAGTTAATGTAACTAAAAAAGACTTACAGCCTTTTGAAAGCCGCATTGTTTGGATTAGAGAAAGTAAAGTTTTTATACCAAAATTTATTGACTTTCAATATCCTGGCGGCCTTAATCCGGCAAACCGTGCCCATAAAAATATACTTCCCATGCTTAAACAATATTTGGAATTTGATGAAGAACAAGGGGCTTGGAAGCCCCTTGCAAGGGCCTTGCAAGGCCCTAAGGAAAAAGAACAAGTACAAGAAACAGAACAAGAACAGGTAACAGAAAAAGAAACAGAACAAAATGATAAACAGGACAAAGCAGTAAAAGCCGAAACTAAACCTGTTGACAACCCTGATGGCGGCACTTTTAGGGCTGTATTGCCTGAAGATGCGCCCATTAACCAGCGTTTTGCGGCATGGTTTATTAAAACAGTTTCCCCGGAACATTATGCAACCTGTGATAAAGAAGATACAAACAAGTGGTATGTGGAACACGGCAGTGCTTTAAGCAGGGTGGTTAAAAAGGGAAATAAAGATATGGGGTTTCTAAGGGATATAACAACAGTGGGCATGAGGGATATGGCAGAGTTTTCCCGGGATAAGCCTATTCCCATACCCCTAAGCCTTGAAACAATGTTGCGTAACTGGCCAAAATATTTACCGCTTGCTTTAAAAGAAAAAAAGAAGAGAGAAATAGCAGAACAGGCGGCAGAAATGGAACGCAGGGAAAGTGAAGCAAAACGAAAGCAGGAACAGATTGAAGAAAAACGTAGGGCCGCTATTGTAATAACCCGGAAGATGAAGCAAAGGTACGGCAGTGGGCCAAGGATAATAAATATGACTTAAGCGAAATAGATTTAAGGGAAACTTACCTCTATTTGAAAGAAACTGAAGTGATTTAAGGAGATATAAAAAACTATGAAGTGTGAATGTATTTTTTGCGATATAGACATGAATTTTAGAAAAACCACAGGTATTTATAATGAGTTCACCTGCCCGCAGTGTGGGCATAGCAGCTTAAGACCTGTGGCAGATGAAAAAGAGGAAAACAATGTCGACATGGAACAGAAATAGTTGTAAATACTGCGGCGGCTGGGCCGGAAGAGACGGAATGTGCTACAACTGCCGCAGTAAAAAGCCCGGCAAAAGAAAGAAAAGCGGGCACATATTTTAAGAAGTTAATTGCCATATTTCAGAAGAACAAATAATAAGAAGAGGAAGAAAAATCCTTACTATTATAGACGCTTTGGAAAGAAACAATATAAGAACGCAGGTAGAGGGTGTGTTTCACTCTTCCCACTATAATGGTGTTAAATACATTGTAAAAGTGCGCTTAAAAGACTTTAGTGAGAAATTAAGCTTAGAATCTTTAAACTTTGCGATATGCCACCCGTCTTTCTTTAGAAGATTTACATTGGCACATTTAGAGAAGAACCCTGTTGAGTTAAGAAGCAGCCTTAGTGTTACTGTGGATGGCGGATATGGCCGCTCAGAAGAAAGCATATCTGCATATTGCAAAACCCCAGAAGAGGGCGACAAGGTGCTGATATTTAACAATCATGATTTTAATGATGAGGCTATAAATAAAGAAGTACAGCAAATTATAGATTTTGACCAGGAGAAAGCAAAATGAAAATACAAAGTCTATCTATAGTAGTACCCAATAAAAAGTGTATTAATAACTGCGCTTTTTGCGTGTCAAAAATGCACACTGAGGACTACAAAAATCAGCTTGAGGATAATAACAGGTTTTTTGACCTTTATATTGATGACTATAAAAAACGCTTATTATTTGCCCGTGACAACGGCTGTAATACCGTAATCCTTACGGGCGACACCGAGCCACAGCAAAATAAAGAGTTTCTAAAGCTCTTTGGCACACTTAATGACAGTCTGCCGCAACCGTTTAGAAAAGTTGAATTGCAGACAACTGGGGTAGTATTGGATGACGCTTATTTAAGGTTTTTAAGGAATCATGTAGGCGTTAGCACTATCTCAGTATCAATGTCTAATATCTTTGATAGCAGGGCTAACGCTAAGATTAATGGCACACCTAAGGCCCTACAGGTTGATATAGACAAATTGTGCGCTGAAATTAAACGCTATGACTTTAACCTGCGTGTATCAGTAAATATGACTAGTTTTTATGACAACAAACACCCATTTGCAATTATGAGCAGGTTGAAAGAATTAGGGGCTGACCAGGTTACATTTAGAAAGCTTTATACTGCCGGGAAAAACACCCCACAGGCTAAATGGATAGCTGAAAATAAGCCAGCCAAATCTACCCTTACTGGCATTACCAGCTTTATACAAAGCACTGGCAAGCCTATTAGGCTGCTTGAATATGGGCAGACGTTATATTCAGTAATGGATATGGCTACGGTTGTAGACAATGACTGTATGGCAAAAGAGGTTAAAGAAGAACTTAAATATGTCATTTTGCGCCCCGATTGCAAACTTTACTCCCAATGGGATGATAAGGCCAGTTTAATATTTTAGAGCGAGGTTAAAATGTCAAAAACCATTATCAAGAATGTGGGCCCCTGGGCAACTCAAGCGGAAGTATTAACAGCCTTTATGTTTGGTGTAGCTGAATTGCTAGAGATAAATTTAACTATACAACAAACACCTTGTGACCCTGTTGGCTCTTGGAAGTTGATACTTAAAAAGGAGGGGTTTATCAAATGAGTTTAGAATTTAAAGTTAAATTTTTAGAATTTATGGTTTATGCAGGCTTACCTATCATAGGTTGCCTTTGGTTCGCTTTTTTATGTTGGCTTTTTTTCTGGCTTATGGAACTTCTAGTAGTCAGACCTAGTATGACAGAAAGTAGAGAGGAGTGATTATGTTGAAATTGGGCGGCAAGGATATTAAATATTTTGCTTTTGAATTCATGTTAGCAAGGTTTTTGAATAAACATGATTTTTGGAGATTATATCTCTTATATTTTTACAAATTAAGACCAGTTGTATTGGGAGAATGATTTATGGAAAAAAGATATGTGATTGTAGAAATAGATTTTATAGATGATGCTATGGTGTTTTTAAATAGCATTTACCCTTGCTTACCACCAAGAGGTGTGAGAATAGGCACAGATATTTATAACAAGTTAAAGGAATTAAGGCAAAAAGCTAAAACTTTGCCGGAAATGAGTATTAAAGGTGGCGAAGCTATACAAAATGAACTTGGTCCTATTTCCTACCGAGATATTGGGGTTGATGATATTGCCAGATTGGCGTTATTGCCCTTAATCCCGCAGGAGGAGAAATGAGCGATATAAAAGTGTTTTTTGAGGTGTTTAGCTGGGGCGTGGATTACGGACAGCTTCTAATGGAAAAAGAAAGAGACAGCGAAGATTTATTTGACGCATTTAATTGTTACAGAGTGGCCCGCAAAACCGCTATGCCCTCAAATCCAACGCCCCGTCGTATGCCGCATAGTGAAAAATGGCGTAATGCTAAAAGAGAAAGCTATATAAAATTTCTTGATTTTTTAGCAGAGCAAGCAAGTAAAAAGGAGTCCACCCATGATAGCGATTAAAGATTTTGAAATGCCGAAACAAATTCAAGAATGCAAGTTTAGAACAAATACATACTGGCTATGTAGAGATATCTGTTTTATAACAAAAGAGGAATGCAAGGTATCAGACCTTTTAGGGGAAGCACGTCCCACATGGTGCCCGCTTGTGGAAATATAAGGAGGTAGAAAAGTGAGGGTATTGAATCTTTGTGCAGGTATAGGCGGCAATAGAAAACTTTGGACTGACTGTAAAGTTACAGCGGTTGAACTTATCCCGGCTATAGCAGAGGTTTACCAACAAATTAACTCTAATGATGAAGTTGTTATTGGAGACGCAAATAAGTATTTAGAAGACAACTATCAAAACTTTGACTTTATATGGAGCAGCCCACCATGCCAAAGTCATGGGCAGTATAGACACAATGTCGGTGTTTTAGGAAAGGGATTTAAACCCATAATGCCGGATATGAGCCTTTATTCTCAAATTGTATTTTTGCAGACATATTTTAAAGGAAAGTTTTGTATTGAAAACACAGTGCCTTATTATGGCCCACTTGTTAAACCAACAGCAATACTGCAACGACACCTATTTTGGGCTAATTTTGAAATACCTTTTAAGTTGTTTGAGAAAGACGCTATAAGAACAAAAAATAAAATATCAGATTTTGAGGGTTGGGAAATAGTAGCAAATAGCAAAATAGAAAACAAAAGGCAGGTCTTAAGAAATTGTGTATTACCAGAATTAGGTAAATATATCTTTGATTGTGCCAATATTAACCCCCGAGAGGAGAACGAGAGATGAAAATAAAGTGTGATGTTTGCGGCAAGGTATGCAGTATTCCTTGGGCGGAGTGGTTAAATATTGTTGGAGATTATATATGTAAAAAATGTTTCAGCAAGTTAAATAAAGGAGCCTAATTTATGCAAAACACAGAGATAAAACCGATATTGGATGCTATTATAGCGGAGCGTGAAAGACAAGATAAGAAGTGGGGCAAGCAACATTACGAAAACCCACTTTATTGGTTGGGCATCTTGACTGAGGAAGTTGGCGAATATGCCGAAGCAGTGAACGAAACAGTCTTTAATAATGCTGATAAAAAACACTTAGGTGGTATTGAAAATATGCGTCGAGAACTGATACAAATAGTGGCGGTTGCGGTTGCAGCGTTGGAGGATTTATGCCAAAAGAAATAAGGGCTTACAAATGTAATTTTTGTCGACGGGTTTTTGTTACTCCTCCAGCGGCAAGATTGCATGAACATTATTGCTACAAGAACAAGGAAAAATACGGGGACTGCCGAGCATGTGTTCATTACGCTACAAAACAAAGTGAATTTGACGACCGCTGGCACTATTACTGTAAAAAACGAGATATGTGGATATTGTCGCCAAAGGCAGCAAAAAATGCATTAGATTATAACGCTCGCCACTACGGCAAATTTAGTGCACCGCCTCTTAATTGCAAAGATAGAGAGCGTCTTATTTTTCCATTACAAAAAATACCAATATAAGGGAGATGGTATGCACACAATAAACATAAATGGTGTAGAGTTGGGCAGACATGAGGTAGTAGTTAGAATCGGGCAAGCATTTAAAAAACACAAAATCCCATGTCCTAGGCTATGTGCTGACACTATAGTATGGATTTTGGAAAACATGGCTAAATGCCGTAAAGAGAACTTAGAAAAACAACAAAAGGTTATAGGAGCAGATAGTATGAAAATTTGGAGTGTCTATATAGAAAGAGAATTCTCGGAAGAAAATGAATTCCTTTTACTTAAACGTAAGCAAAAACCCACAAAAGAAGAGGTTATAAAAATTCTTAGAGATGAACATTACATTGAAGATGACCCAAATACTATGCGTATTACAATAACGGAGAGCAATTTATGAGTGAAAAAATAAAATATATACCATTTGTGCATATACCCAAACAATATTCGTTACCTACTGGTGACCAAGGTTTACCTATTAAAGAAATAATTGAGCGTGGGGCTAAAGCTTTATATAAGAAAAATTATGAACAGGCAAAGAAAAATCCCGAAAACATTATATTGCCTTGGAAAATTGCGCCAAAAACAGTAAAAGAGGCTTTTAGAGAGTTGTCCCGCGCGTTCGTGGAGGAGTTTTTGAAATGAAAGATAAAACTTTAATAAAAGTAGGCCAAGATATGAACAATACAGCTATTTTTGGAGACGTACAAATGGAAGTAGACGGAGGTGTTTGTATAGAAAGCACAGAAGAAGGGCTTTTTGTGGCTCTTAATTTAAAAGAGGCAAACATAGAGGTCGGAGAGCGTCGAGAATTAAAAATAAAAACAATTAGCCCCATCAAAGAGCGTCTGTATACTTTTTGGAAAGCTGAACTAAAAGAGAAATTTGATATTTCGCATATTTTTAAGATGATAGCGGATACATCTAAAAAACCTTCTGCCCGCTATGGGGAGATTAGAGACTTATGACCAATAAAACGCAAATAACCATAACAGTAAAAGGCGAGGCGGGACGTGATTTTTTCGCTAATTATGATGGCGGGGATAGAAAAACAGAAAAAACTCACACGCTAGAATTCAACATGGCTATAGATAAAATAATAGTCGCTATTGCCAAAATTGACAAGACATACGAAAAAGGTGAACTTATTGGTGGCCTTAGAATGTGTCAAGCCCGAGCGGCATTAAATGCTATCTTGCCGGAGGTGAAATAAATATGTTCTTTAATAAACTAATAAAAGACATGGAAGATATTGAGGAAGATATGGAGACAATTAGCAAGGGTATCAGAGAAGTAGAAGATGACATAAAAAATATTGAAAAAAGCTTTTTAAAATATCAAGAAATGGTTGATAGATATATAGAACAACAGAAAAATAAAAATACTGATGTTAGGAGCGAAAAATGAAACTAAGTGTTAATTTTACTGTTGAATTTGAAAGAAGAAAACCAAAATCTAAGCTAAAAACAGAAAAAAGTGTAGAAATAAAAGGATTCAAAACTTAACCTATTTCAAATATTTAACAAAAACAAAGTAAACCCATAAAAGCCCGAACTTTTAAAAGACATTTTTAAACGCCTTAGCAGTAGCTTTGTCTAATTTTGGAGGAGAAATGAGATATTTCAAGGGAGAAACATACAAGGTAGCAGGATATAAATACGGTGAAAGAGGACAGATAAATGTGGAAGGAATTAGAAAGTATAAATACTTTAAATACAAAGACAAAAATGGGAACAAGGTTGACATAAGGGAGGCGTGTCGCAAGTGGCAAGAATCAGAATGGCTTAAGCAATCTAAAAATGATTCTGACAGTGTTGCATGGCTTTTCTTTAGAGAAAAATGGAATGAGTGGGCCAAAGTTTCAAAGCAAGAGCTATCACATAGGACGATAACCGATTACAACTATGCTTTTGATCGCATAGAAAAACATATAGCCCCTATATTTCTTAATGATATAACACTCAAAAAATTGCGTCTAATGATTTCTGACCTGGAAGAAGAAGCTATAAAAAATAAAAAAGATAATCACGGCGTAAATAAAGTTATTAAATGTATCAGGAAAGCATTAAAATGGGCTATGGGTAAGGGTTATATGGACGATTTTCCTATAGAAAATCTAGCATTTCTTGAGGTCAATAAACTTGTAGTAAAGACAAATGATATTAGAGAAGTTGAATTGTTGTTAAAATACGGCACTCCTATGGAACGGGCAGCAGTATTGTTTGGTTTTGATTGTTCATGCCGCCCGGAGGAAATATGTAATATGCGATGGGAGAAACTTGACCTTGAAAATCGCTTTGGCTGGATTTCCCCCAATCCTGATGGGTGGAAGCCCAAAGGCAACAAAAAAAGGCAAATACGCTTAACTGAGAGACTTATTACAGAACTCAATAAAATGCCAAAAGTATCTGATTATGTTTTTACAAATCAGTATACCAAGCGATATAGCAATGGGGGCTTTTGTGTGTTTTACAAGAACTTTAGGACAAGGGTCAATGAAGAAATAAAAATAAAAGAGCCAAACCAAATACTAATAACTGGAACGTGCAAAACCCTTCGCAAAGATTATGCAACGTCAAGACAGGCCTGCGGGGCTGACCAGAAAAAGGTTTCATTAAGTATGGGGCACAGTGATACAAAAGTTACAAAACAACATTATACTAATGACCAAAATGAAGAGCTGAAAAAACTCAAAGAAGAAAAAGAAAGAAATCTACTCATAGAGTTAGACAAATATGAAGTTCCACTTAATTATTAGTGCTACTTAAAAGCTACATTTGTTAGACGAGGGGATAAGGCCCATTCTCGGCTACTTTACTATACAAGCCCTTTTTCGTTATAAAAAGGGCTTTTTTATTAATTCTAAGACGGTATTAAAAGTCTATTAAAACTTTTTAGAACTGCTAAGTATTAACAAACCCAAAGCAAAAGGCTACATAAAAGCTACATTCATTTTGACCTAAAATCTTCTTTTATTTCTTGTCTTTTTTATCTTAAATTATATCAATAGCAACTTCTTTAGCAAAACCATACCTAATGCAATGCACCCGGCCAAAGCTAAATAAAATCTAATCTTGGTCCAAGCTATCTGTGCTTTTAGGCTCGCTACCTCTTTCCCGTGAGACTCCTCTAAGTCTTTCAATGTATTCTCCAAGCCAGTTATTGTTGTGTTGTAATCGGTCAAGGTCTGAGATACTTTCTCCTGCGATTTGTTCAACTCCGCCTGAGTAGCTTTCAACTGTGCTTGCAAAGTTTGCGAGTTTTCCGTTAAGGTATTCATTTTCACTTTCAAGCCGCTGATTATAGAGTCTGAGTCTGTTAATATCTGTTTGTACTGAGGCGGCTGTTCTGACTGTTGGGCAGCAACCGCCGCTGATAAGCATAGCACAAACAATAAAAAGTTTAATAATTTTTTCATTCATTTTTATTCCTTTTTAGAAGTTTTGAGTTCACCAAAAACAGACACGCCAAAGCAACCGCCAGCTATAATTAAAAACAGTTCTATTATACTGTAAACATCTTTATTGCTGGAAGAAAAAATATAGGCAAAGGCCAATGCTATGGCGGAAACACTAAGCAGCCAGCCTAAGTGTAAACGGCTTGACGGTGCGCCCGTGCTGTCTGATAAAAGTCTTTTAATATAATTTTTTGCTGTTTGTAGCATATTTATTTACCTCTTGACTTGTGTATATTTACCGTCTAAGTATATTAACACCATGTTTTGACGTTCTTTAGACCTGTTGCCCGGCATGGATATGTGTACCCATTCTTTTATACCCGCACGTTCTAATATGAGTTGGCCAAATTGTAAGTTGCTGCCCCTGATAAGGTCAAAAGCTTCTGCAACACTCATATTTTTAGGAATAAAATCAATGGCTTCCCATAAAAAATGCTGGCTTGTTGGGCTGCCGTTTATAGCTTTGTTTAGTTCTGGGCAGCGGCCCCCGGAAGTTACTATCATAGGTACGCCTAGAATAGACCTTACCTGCTCAGCGAAGTGCGCCAGAGAGACAACTTTGTCCATATTTTCAAAGCCATACTGTCTGTTTTTTTCTAAATAATCAGTATTTGCCGTTGTGGTTAACTCATAAAAAGAGAAGTGTTTAGTAATTTGCTTGTTTTCAATCATTGTTTCCTCCATTCTGCACAGGCTAAAAGAAAGGCGTTTGTGTCCGGGTACTTGTTTTTACACTCTTCTAAGCTGCCGCAGTTGCCACAAAGTCTTATTTTTTTACCATTCTTATGTTTGGTTTTCATCTGGGCTTGTCCTCCAAGATTTTAAGAACCCGGCCCATATTTTGGTTTATAAGCGCAATATCTTTAGCGGTTTCAAACTCTAGTTTGACTATTCTTTCTTTATTTTCAGTTGCTAAAATTTGTGTTTTTTGGGCCATTAGCACTGTATGGTTATGGTCAAAGTATGTCCTAAAACTAAAAAGTAGTATGGCGCCTAAAATACCTAAAAGCGTAAAAGAAGATATAACAGTTGAAAGAGTTGGCTTATTTTGCATTTTTCTTTCCAAACGTCTTATATACTTATCCTTTACATATAAAGCATGGTCTTTTTCATTGCATGAGTGGCACATAAGTTATTCCTTTATAATTGACTTCTTAAAAGTTGTATTTCTGCTTCGATAGCTTCAAGTTGAGCAATATCTTCTTCCAGCCCTAAAGCTGCGCCACGCAGCATTCTAGGTGTTTGCTTTAATTCTAAAGCTTGTATTTGTTCTAAAATTGTAGGTTTTGGTACTACATATTTTTCACAGTAATAATATTCTGGGTTATCATCTTTTATTATGTAGCCTTTTTCATTACACCACATGGCAAACTTAGCGTATTGTTTTTGAGTTTCTTCAGTTATTGGTTTTTTTATTTGAGTATTTTTCATATAAATATCCTTTTAATAGCCTGCTGCATAATAAGTTACGTGCTGGTTCAATCCGTCCGTTGAGCCTATTCTTGTAAAGCCTGTTGTGCTTTTGGTGCCTGCGCCATAAAAACCACTCATATAATTTATTGTGGCTTGGCTACCTACAGTACTTCCACCCACATTGTTTGCCGCTACGGTGTATAGTGTATCGCTAAAAGTTACGGGCCAGGTTACAGCTGTTGTTCCTGCGCCTACAGCAACACCACATTCTTTAAACCCGCTGTTCCATATCCTATACCAGTAATTTGTTGTTGTGCTGTAGGAGGTAACATAATCTTTAGCTAAACCACCCGAACCAGCAGTAAGGAATTCTGCCCTTACCCCCACAGTTCTTTTTCCAACGCTGCCGTCTGGTCCGATGTAAAGACCCGTGGTCAAGCCGTCTACTAAAAAATCTAAGAAGCCGTTTCCGCCCTCTTGCAAGCGGATGCTTTTATTGGCTTGCATAAAAAAAGTTATTTTACTCGCCAGGACAGCCGGAAATGTAAGAGTGCCCATCATGCCATCACCAGCTTTTTTTAAAAAGATATCTGCAAAGGTATCAGCCAAGCCGCCCCATGAAGTTGTATCTGAAGCGGGGTTATTACCTAAATTTTCATTAATCTTGGAATAGTACAAAGCGGGCAGACCTGTTGTCTGATTGGAGATAGAAACCATTGAACCCATATAATAGGTTGTATTTGCGTCATATTCTGCTATACCTTGTTGGAATAAATATGACAACTGGTAAAAAGCCAAGTAAAAAAGAGCGTTCATATCTTCCATAGTCGGGTTTTTATCACCAACAATGGCCTCAAGCCAGCCGTTTAAAAAAGCATCCAGGCTTTGAATTTCATCAGGGTTATTGCTGAAAGCGGGATTTTGGGCTGCCAGGGAGCCGAATACTGCAATATTGTCTATAGGGTTAGCGGCCCCGGCAAATTGTTTTTGATTTTTTCTGTCTATTTTGGGCATAATTTTTTTATCTCCTTTATCCTATCTGAACTGAATAGCTTACCCCCATAGGGACGGGCAGCATATCATAGGCTAAAATTACGGGTAAAACGTCAATTAAGTCTTCTGAAACTGTGTATGTGTATGTCATATTTCTGTTGTCTGTTAATTTGATTGAGTCACCAAAAACGTTGTATAGCTGTGTTTTTATTTCTGAGGTTATTGCGCTGCCGTTATTTATTATTGATTTGAGTTTTAGCATTACTCTAAGGTCGCTGTCGCCAAGCGGGTAATCTTGTGAATCAAAGTCGCTATACTTCATCCACGCTTGCCTGATTAGGCCCTGTTGGTAGGTGTTAAACCCGTTAATTGCGGTTATGTTGGGGCCGACGTTAAATTTAAAGAAGTTTTTTACTACAAGCGTGGAAATAAACCTGCTAAAACCTATATATTTGCCCAAAACGTCAAGTTGCTTACCCTCTGCGGTATCTACGGTGTAAGCGTCTCTTATTTTAATAGGAAGCATATCCGCCAGTATTTGCCTGGCAAACGCTTTTATGGTATTTATTGCCTTTGGTTTATTGCGGTATTGGATTATTAAAAGGTTGGCGTAATATTCCAACAAATTTTCTATTGTATCAGTCATATTAACTTACCACCGTAATATTGATATTATCAGCGGAAACTACAAATTTATGCTGTTTTGTAAGGGTTGCCGCTGTTAGGCCAAAAGTAGTGTTGTCATTAGAAACAGTTGAATTTACTGCAATATTAGGCATGATATCTAGCGTCAAACAGTTTATAGTGCCAGCGTCAGCCGTTTGGGCAACTTTATAGCTTAATCTTGAAACAAGCTGTGATTTAATATAGTCCTGCGGCACAGCTTGGCCGTCTATGCCTTTAATGTTTAGGTTTATATAAAGCGGCTGTGTTATAGGACGGTCAAAACTGTAGGTGTCATAACTGCTGTCAGTTTGTAAAACAGGGATAGAAACAGACCCTTTCATAGGGTTGCCGCCGCCCATTTTAGCATCCATAATATCTGCAATGGCTTCATCTGTGCCGCCGTCAACAATAGCCCAGATGCCATGTGCGGGTATGCCGTCAGCGTCTTCAGAAGTGCCCCTGTTATTGTAAACCTGTGCGCTGGCAACGTCCTCTAGGGCATTTAAAGCAGACCTGAGGTTATCTAAAAAGCCTTTGCCGCCTAAAGAAACGGCAATACTTCTTCTTGCTCTAAGTTGAGAATCTGTTTCCTCATTAGTACCAGTTGTAACGGCTGGGCCTGTGTTATTTAAAGAAAGAACGCCTAATACTATAGTTACTGCGGTAGTTATAGTGTTGGGCAGAACTTCTACTTGGCCTATTTCTTTAGCCCTGAAACTTTGAATAGATGTTCCGGCATCTAAAGAAACTGTGCTTTCTAAAATAAACTGATTGCCCTCATTGTCGCTGATAGTAAAAGCTTCCTCTTCGCTTGACGTATTTAGCCCTGTCAAATTTAAAGACCTGTCACAAACTATTGCTATATTGACATGGGTATAAGTACCGACTCTTCTTTGTATGCCGTTTATGGCGCAGCGTTGGTCTAATATTCTGCCGACAGCTAAATCAGGGTCAAAAGATGTGCACACTTCTTGAATTAACTCAAGGTTGTCCTCTGCCGCTTGGGCAAAAATGTTAACTACCTGCCCATCTGGTGAGTTAGAGTCTAAATTAATATCCTGCCCGTAAATTTCACGCAAATCAGCAGAAATTTCATCTTTAATTTCTGATAAGGTTTTAATTTGCAGTCCGTTAGCGTCTAAAGTGTTAGGCATATTTAATAATCTCCGTTGTGTCTGTATCAATGTCGCCGTTTACGGTTTTAATGGAATAGGTGACGGATAAAGTTCTATCCTGTGAAAACGTACTATCAAAAGACTCTATGCTAGATACCCCGTAACTGTCCGCAATAACAGACCTTATTTGAAATAAAAGTGTTTCTTTCTTTTTACTGCCTAAAAGATTCCACCAGTCAACGCCAGCGTCTAGGTCAAAAAAACAGTCATTACGGAATGACAACAGCCTGGTTTTGATATTAAGCATGATTGCCTCTGTACTTCTGGTGTAGCTGTTTCTGCCTTTACCAAAAACCCAGTCGCCGTTAGCGTCTAAACTTCTGTGAATCATACTACCCCTCCTGTATTGCCGGGGCCGCTTTGTACACCGCTATGCTGATGTTCAGGCCCTATTGCTTTACCCTGTACCGTAAATATTGTCTGCACAGCTAATGCCAGTGCGTTTACCATACCGTTTAAATTGATAATGGCAGAGTTGATATCTGTTTGTGGTGCTTCCACTGTGGCTATTTGGGACGTGGTAGCTTTTATGCCTGTAGCGTCCATAACAATAGTTGACCCTGCGCCGTTATCAAAGGTAACGGTAGCACCGTCCAGCGTAGCAGTGGCCGTACCGTTTGTTATATAGGCTAATGAGTCTTTTAACTGAATGGTTGTGTCGCCATATTTAAGTTCTGTGCCGTCGGTCAAATAGTCTAAGATAGCGTTTTGTTTGTTTCTAAAACCTACAACCCCCAAAGCATCAGCAATGCTGTGCTTGCGGGTTGAGTTTGGCGGCATTGTTTGGCCGGAAACAAACCAGTTGTCTATATCCCTGTCATTAAAAAGAATCAGGCAAGGGTCGCCTTTTTCTATAGGGAAAGTAAGCCTGCCTTTGCCGCCGGAAAGTACTAATACCGGGCAATCCACTAGCAGCGGGTATTCCCTAAGTTCGCCATTTAATACCCTTTTCATTTTTATTTCTATTTCCGCAGTGGGGCCGTCCGGGTTAAAAGAAGCAATTTCGCCCACTTGATGGCAGTTTAGGTCATGAAAAATCTCTTCCTTTAAGAGTTGCAGTACCATTCTTAAGGTAGGGTTTGTTGCGTATTCTATAGATTTGGGTAATGGCATAATTATTTCCTTACAACTAACTGTTTTGTGCCATAATAAAGACTGACGTTTGTTGTGCAGTTGCCGCTTACTACGGGTGATATTGTGCCGCTGTGTGTAAAGGCGATTACTTTATAAAGCCCGTTAAAATGTTTTTCTGTTTCACTCACAAGTTCAACTATTTGGCCTATTAAAACACGGGGTTCAAAGATTATTCTGAAAGTTAAAAGAGTTTCTTCTCTCTGAGGTGAACCTAAAAGGCCTGATTCACTTGAAATTACCTGCACGTTACCCACAAAACACTCTTCTTCTTTAAGGCAGTAGGCTTTTTCATTATCAATAAAGAAATTACCCTCGGTCATAGTTTGTAAAAGGTCTGTAGTGGGGCCTGAAAAAGCGTTACCACGAAGTGTTTTGTTGTTAAAATCACCTACAATACCTTTATTTACGCCCGGCAAAGTTTTAATAAGACTGTCTAATACTTGGTTTGTTGGCGTGCCAGCATTAAAAGACTGCGCCGTATAACCGTTTAAAAAAGCAAAACCGCCGTCATAGGCCTCTATCCTGGTTTCATATTCAGTGCCTACTCTTTCGTTATAGGCTTGTTTGATATTGCCTTTAAATATTAAGGGCAGCGTTTTAACATCTTCCCCATAGCCGGCCCGGAGTTCTATACCTTTGTATTGCAGGGTGGTGTGCTTGTCTTTATAAATCTTTCTGCGGGTATCCTCGCTTAAATTTAACAGCGTTATTCTGGCGGTATTAGCGGTAGCGGCGGCGTTCCTTTCAATGCTAAAAGACATGGTAAAGGGTAAGCTTATTTCAATTTGTTCCCTGCCGGGCGCAGTAAGCAGTTTTGAAAGAAGTTCAGTTTCGCCCGCTGCGGTAGCGGCGGCAATTTCTTCTTCTTGCGCTTTACTGAGGACCTGTATCGTCAGGTGGTAGTTTCTGTTAAGCTTTCGCATCTGCTAATAACCCCGCTATAGTGTTTACTTCTTCTTGCGTTAATATTGAAAGTGTGGCACGACCTACTAAAAAATCTTCTACAGACAGCGGTTCTTGGTTACCGTCACACTCACACATAAGACCAAAAGGTATTAAGCTATGCCACTGCCAAAGAAAATTTAAAGAAGTTGCTACCCTGATGCCACGTAAAACAAAGTCATTGTAAGTGATGTCTATATACCAGCCTAATTGCGTGGGCCTGTATATAAGTTCTAAAACAACATCATCACCTGTTTCTATAGTGATAGTGTGTTTTTGAGAGGCTTCATTAGATATGTCTTCAATAATTTGCATATTAACTGCCTCCCATCCATTTATCTAAAACATCAGCAGTACCTCTAGAGCCTTGAAAAAGAGTACTTTGTTTATATTTTTTAACACCCTTATCTACTTGTTTCTGGGATTGCACTTTAGCCCTACCTTGTATTTTTAAGGAAGTGTTTGTAATAGCTTCTGCCCAACGAATTTTTTTAAAGGTAATTTCAAAAGAAGAAATCATTTTAGTATCCTCATCTTGTTTAGCCCGGAGGTTTAAAATTGCCATTTGTGTAAATACGCCCCAGGGGGTATGAATAGTAAAAAGCTGCCTAGATTGCCAAGAAGTATAAAAGAATAGAAAAGCGTCCCTCTGGCTGGTTATAGCGGCATCCCCTTGTATACTTCTGCCTGCTAACAGCTTTTGAAAAGAATCCCATGTATTATTAACAGACTCATTGGCTTTTTGATATACACGGTATTGACGTTCTGTTTCATTATAAATAGCCTGCGCCTGGGTAGTAAGTTGCGGCAGAAAAGGTGTTAAGGTTTGCAGCTTTTCAACTTCTTGAGAGATAAACTCAAGGCCTGGGGGCGGCGTATTTTTTAACTCCGCTACGTAACCTGTTAGAGTGATAGTTTCTGGCTTTAGGGCAATATGGTCTTGCATTGCGCTGTTATTTTCAACGTAATGGTCTGTAATATCACTGTTAAGGTCAATAAATTCTTCACCTTTGATGTCAAATAAAAAGCCATTAACGCCATCTGATAAACCTGAGTCAGTTTCAGGCTGGACTAAGTATTTATCAAGGAAAGTAGAAGCAAAATCAGTAAACTCAACAAGGTTGCTGATTTTATTGGCAAGCGGGTTATTAAGTATTCTGGCTAAATCAATCATCTGCCACCCCCGCCGCCAGCACCGTAAGTTAGGGCTGGGCTTTGTCCGATGGCATTACTTACCTCATCACCTATAATTCTGCCTGTTTCTCTGGGACTGTCTCCACCTTGAGTGTAGACATTTACACTATTATTAGTTGTGTTATTGTTTGATGTAGAAGTATTGTTACTGCTGGGCATACTGGGTATGGCAGATTCAGAGGGCGTTTTGAATGTATCTACAAAGCCTTTAATGCCGCCTTTAACATCTGAAAAGCTAAACATACCGGGTAGTTTGAAATTGGCAAGTTTGTCCGATAACCCAATATCATCAGATAATTCTTTTATAAGCTTCCAACCCTCTATAGCTTTTTCTATAATTGACCAAATGCCAGCTAAAACAGCTTTAACCTGTATAAACGCTTCTTTAAGAGTATCCGACGCATTTACCCACTCAACTATTTTGCCTGTAACGCTGTCACCGCCCTCAAAATAGACAAAAATGTCTTCAATAATTAACAATACTGCCGCCAGCGCAGCATACCACGGTGCAAATACAACCGCCAGCACTGCGCCTAAAGCAATGACAGCTATTTTTAGGTTTTCATTAGCTTGTATAAGGCTGTACAGATACCTGCTAAACTCAGACAGAGCTGTAACCACCCTAAGTACTACTTGCAATACTTTGGTTTGGAATATTGAACTGAGCGCCATTGCCTGAGCTGAAAGCTGTTTAATGGTAAACCAAAACTTTTTCCACTCAGCGTTAAGCTTTACTAAGTCTTCCCTCTGTTTTCTGGTAAGTACATATCTCTGGTTAAGTTTTTCAAACTCATCACCTGATTTTGACAACATATAAAACAGGTTGTCTGAAATGCCCAGTTCTGAGGTAATGGTCTTGGCTACTTCCGGCGGGAGTTCTTTTATTTTACTTCTAAGCTGGTTAAGCATCTCAACAGGGTCTTCATTAGGGTCTATGCCCAGCAGTACAAATGCGCCGGGCATACCTTTGCCTAATAAAACATCTGTTTTAATTTTTTGCAGGTTTTGAATGGTGCCGCTAACCTCTTCCATAGATACGTTAGCCTGGGCGGCCTCATAAGAAAGGGCTTGCAGTTCCTCAGCGGACTTGCCTGTAATAGCTTCATACTTATCAAGATTTACAGCTAACTCTCTGGCGGCTTCTGTCATTTCATGAAAAGCATAGACAACGGCAACAAGCGCAGCTTTAGCGGCCATAGAAGAACTTACCAGGCCTTTCATTGTCATGATAGCCGGACCGCCCCCTTTTATGCCTATTTCCGCAAACAAATCTGCTATTTTCATTACTTGCCTCTGTTTAAGTTGTAATATGCCTTTTCGTAATCACTTATAAATCTTTCGTAATTAAGTGCTTGTAAAACCTCTCTGGAAGTCATTTTGCGGACTTCGGAAAGAGGGCCGTAACCCGCTTTGACCAGCTTGAGTAAAGCTACAAGGCTGTCATGCGCTATTTTGACTGTGGGGAGCGTTCTTTCATTCTCGCCATTGCCACCTGGAATACTGGTTGTAATTTTGTAAAAAGATTGCTCATAAAAGGGGCTAGGTTAAACCTAGACACCTCCCAGCAGACAGGTAAATAGTCCGCCCTCATTTTTACATCATCAAAGAATGACCAGTCTTGTATCTTTTTGCCGTTATAAGAACATCTTTTGAGGCATAGCAAGATACTGTCTTTTACATCTTTGCTGGTAATGCACTCTAAAAAAGCGTTTTTTAAAGCGTTGATATGGTCTTCAATGTTCTCAAGGTCTTTATTAGCGTCAATCTTTACGCTTTTTAGACACTCCGCCACTGAGGTAAAAAGCTTATTGCCCTCTTCAAAAGGGGCCAGCGTCATATCTATTTCAGCGTTGCTGGGCAAGGTTACTTTTTGGTTATTTGAAAGTTCCATTATAAGCCCCCTTAACCTAATGTCCTGTCACTGTTTGCAAATCTTATTGTGTAGATTGATACTGACTGCTCAGTATCGCCCTCAGCGGAAGATTTAGCGTCAACTTTTCTTAAGAAAGTGCCGCCGGAAGTTAGGTAAGTGTCCGAGGTAATATTACCTGCGCCGTCACCCACGTTTTTAACAAACTCACCCGTGATAAGCACAAACCTTGCAAAGTCTTGTGACATATTGTTAAGCCTGTTTAAAAGGTATTTATCATCTGCGCTGCCACGCAGCACTCTTATAACCAAGTCTGCCTGATGGCCAGTTTCATTAAGCGCATAGATAGAGTTTCTGTTTTTACCTGTTTTTACCGCTGTAAGTTCATTGACATAGGTAAGGGTGGCCGCGTCGCTGTCAGCTAAATCAGCCAAAATCCTGTCATCAATTTTTATGGTATCGCTACCTGTTAAGCTAACTGAATACATTTTGTTTCTCCTTATGCGTTAACGTATATCATGACGTTAGATTTATGCAGTGCGCCCGCCTGTTTAATAGCAATTTGCACTAAAGGGGCGATACGCTGCTCTCTGTCAGTCTGTGCCTGTAAGTTAACAGGGTCAGAATATATGTAATATCCTGTCTCTTCAATATTTCTAAGCATGGCCTCAACATCGCCAAACCTGTCAGGGCTGTTCCATGCGCCGGGCGCAATATACTGGTTTCTTACCGCCCGCTGGCAAACAAGCCTGTAATTGCCTTTTAACAATGTCATGCCCTCTTCAGTCTGCGGCACTTTTGTTGATGTTGTGGCTAAAGTGTTAAAGCCAGCCACTTCAATAGCGTTGATAAACCAGCAAATGTTGTAGACTTCGTCAAAAAATTCATTTGCGCCAGAGGTAAACACCTTGGCAACGCCAGCTATATTTACATAACAGTCAACCCCTGCCGCCTGGCATTGGTTAAGCTGTGTTTGCGTCATTTGCGGGTCAGGCAATATGGTAAGCAAGTCTTTGAGGTGCATTGTCTGTGTAGTGTTAGAACCGCTGAAGTTTGTTGATAAGGCCCGGCCCGCATATGCCGCCGCCATCCTCTTAGCGTCTGTCGTGTTGTCGGACAGGTAAGAAAGACAACGGGTGTGAGTGTTGCTTGCCTGTCTAATAAGGTCAAAAGTTCCCTCCGGCGCAAAATACGCAGGATCATTAGAGACGGCAAATAAAACTTTGTTTATTGATTGCACATAGTTAGAAGCTTCTGTAAGTTCTTCAGCCTCTATATCTTTAGTTGTAATAATGCCAAAGAACTGAACTAAACTTGACGCTCTTATAATGGCGTTAACAAGGGTTTCTGATTCTTCTAATAAAAGAACTACTAAATAGCCGTTGCCATTAAGAAAGTTAGGTGTTTGGGAAAATGCGGCGACACCCATTTTGTAAGTGTCACTGTCTGTGCCAAAATCAACAGCCATTTCTCTGGGGTTTAAATAAATTTTATAGCCTGCTGTGCCAAAAGAATCTGCGTGCGTTTCATCTGTAAATATACCAACGGTGTCAACATTGTCTTCACTTATACCTTTAGGAGAAGCGGAAAGACTGACGTTGACCACGTTTGTTTTGTCTAATTGGTTGGACATTTAAGCCTCCGTTTGTGGGTCTGTATAGACCACTGCTTTTTGAAATTTATCGTAGTAGTCTACGAGTTTGCTTTTTTCTTTTTTAAAAGTGATGTTAAAACTTAAGTTAAATCTGTATGGGATTCTGGTTTCTTCTACGTCGCTTATGTCTATTAAGTCTGAGGGCAAGCGGCCTATTGAAAAAGAGTATTTTTCTTGCATTTGCTGGGCGTATGTACTTTCAAGTGCCATGATAATTTCATGCCGTCTTACTCTAGCGTCGTCATTTCTGCTTAAAATATCTATCATTACCCGGGAGAGAAGATTAATGCTTTGGTGTTCCATAAGGCCCTCGGCAACACTCTCATACTTTCTTTTACTGCCGATTGGTGTTTCAGATATAATTCTTACCACTACAAAGGGTCCCAAGGTGTTGGGATATCTCTTTTTTGGTCGTAAATCCAAATTTGCTGGTCTGTCAGTGCCATCTCGGCCTGAATAATGTCACAAACAAGCTTAATTATTTCTCTATCCTCAGCCATTTGTTGTAGTCTCCGCTATGTGATATTCCAGATAGCCGTATTCCGCCCAGTTAAGTTTTTGCATAACCCTGTAAGGCACATTGTTAAATATGACAATGTCATCAGGTTTTAGGGTAACCTCAGGTGAACAGTGCATTGTTTCCCACCTCCAGGCACGCTGCCCTCTGGCTTTATTAATAACTGCTGCGCTGTAAATGGCTGTCTTACGCCTTGTGTTTCTATAGTGATAGTGTCTTCTTTTGTTTGATAATCAACCTGAGTTTTTGTTACAAGTTCAAAGGTCATAGGCTGGAACCAACTGAGAATAACCTCTCCCATTTGCGGGAGGTTAGAAAAAGAACTGCCTATAAGCTTGTCTTTACCGTTGGTTATTGCCATATATTTGCCTGTTATGTATGTTTATTAACTTCACTTGTAACAGCTTCTCTTAACTGTGCTGAATCAATAAGCGGGCTGTCACTGCCTTTTATAGCTATTGTTATGGGTGAGTTTGGTGCCCATACACCCCAGCCTCTTGTTTCAAAAGCACTTTGTATTGTTTCTTCAGCCACGAAACCTACTCTTTTCATGAAAGAAACAATGTTGCCTGTTTCTAAGGCCCTCTCAAATGCTTTTTGCGTGGTGCTTTTTCTGCCCCGCAATCTATCTTTAAAATGTTTAGAGGTTAAGGGATAGATAATAAAACTTCTTCTGGCTTTCTGTTTTTGCCTGATATTACACCAAATTCATTTTCATAGCCTATTTCAGAGTTGGTTTTTAAAGAACTGGCCTTTAATTTTTTTACTCTTATGTTGCCTTTGTTTTTGCCGCTTTTTACTTCGTTATGTTCGACTGCACGTCTGCCGTTTTTCTCACCCAATATGCCCACTTTAACCTTAGGTACGCCTTTTGTTAATATGGAAACCAGATTTTGCAGCTTGCCTATTTCAAGTTTTACCTTTCTATTAGCGTCGGCCAGGTTTGCCATAATTTAACTCCTACGGCGACGTTGCGCCTTTCACAATGCCAAAATTACCTACTGTCTGGCTGACAATTAAGCTAAGGTATTTAATACCGTAAACTGTTTGCCCCAGCATTGAATAAATAGGATTATCAAGAATCCACTGCGGTATCTGATAACCTGCGCTTACTGAGCCTACAGACTTACTTGTCATATAACCTTGAAACCTGCCCGCCAGGCCGCTGGTACTGTTTGAAATATCAACTACAAGATAGTGCGCGGCGAGATATAAAAACGCTCTTTTAATATCATCTGGGCAGGAAAATAAAGACTCATTAAAATTCATTTGGGCTTCACCAAACGCTTTTTGGATATCTTTATTCCTGATTTGCGTCATGTCTGACTCATCGGAGGCATAAGGAAAATCCCTATCAAAGTAATCTTTGAACTCTTCAACCGTTACTGGTATTGGTGTAGGACAAGTCATTTCTTATGCCTCCTTTGGTATATTTATTAAGCGACGTTCTTTTTTGCTTTAGGCCCGGGTTTAGCTTTTGCTTTAGGCTTTTCTTCGCCCTCTTCGATGACAACTTCATCTACTACTGTAGCGTCAGCCGGGATATCCTTTTTTTCTACTTCTTCAACTTTCACGATATCCGCCTCTTTAACTTTCACTACTTTTTTTTCAGTGTCAGCTATGATGGTAAGTTCCGGGTACATCTTAATCAGCTTCTGGGCCGTTTCTTCATCTATCCTCATTTCTGTTCTGGGCGTATTACTGCGCCCTTGATGATAAAGGAACGTTGACCTTTATTGCTTAAAATTACTGTTGTAGCCATATGTTTTGTATCTCCTTGTTTAGTTGGCGAAGTCAAAGTAAAGGACTTCTTTAGGCCTGTAGGCTTTTACTGTGGAGAACTGGCCATAGGCGGCGTTTTCCCAGTTAAAACCGTTTATGCTGTTGGCAAGGGTTGAGGTATAGTCAACAGGAATGTTGAAAGCAAGCGTGTCAGGATTTTTGTTAAGCATTACGTATCTGTTTAAACCTAAAGAGTTTCTGTTCTGGTCGCAGTATACAAGCGGTTTAATATTTACTTTTACTAAACCTAAGTCGCTCATAACTTTTCTCAGGTATTCAATCTTAGAAGTAAGAGGGAACTCTGCACTTAAAGATGCGCCTAAGCCCATATAGTCGCTTTCAGGAATGTAGAAGTCCGTAGGCATTGTGGTGTATTCACAGTTTTCTCTATATTTGCCGATGATTGTAGCCACAAAGGTGTTGTATTCGGCAGGGGTCATTTGAGAAATAGGCTTGGTGATAGTTGTAAGGTCAGAGTTGACGTTATCAAGGTTAAGTAAACCTCTTCTGTTGGTGTCATTTTCAGACCCTAAGAAAGAATGTTTTTGTATACCTAAATCCCAGTTTTCTTTCTTGATTTTTCTTTTCTGTAATTAATCCCAGTTGCCTGTTTTGGCCGCTGTCTGAACTTCATACAAGTTCCAGCTAAGACCTTTGGCCCACGGGAATAATTTGACAGCACGCCCTCAACCGCAGCATCAGCCTGGGCAAGCTTGCTGTTAGCTGTACCTTGGTGAATTACGCCCTCTTCAAATCACCGCCAGTGTTGTAGGATAAGTATTTTAAGAGGTCTGTAGAGAAAGAACCCTCACCAACAATAACAGCATATAGTCAGCCGGAGCAACCTCATAAAACTTTGCTCTGAGATAATTTTATGACTGTTGTCAGCGTGTTATAGGTATTTCAATACCTAAAGCGTTAAGCATTTCTGCGTTTGGTATTCAAGGGCACGGGCGACTCTTTCTTCTTTAGCGTTGAGCCTTACCTGCTCCCCTTTACTGTTTAAAATTTGATATTCCATTGTGTTATCTCCTTATGATGTTTCAATTAGAAAGCAGATTTGATTTTGACTCTTATCAATCACCTACGGCGGAAGCGGTGTCTACCGCAATACGACCATGTTGGCATCAGCAGCGGCAACGCCTACATAACCGTTGTCCGGTTATACTGTACTTTTGACTTGGCGGGGTAGCTGCGCCCGCAATCATATACATAAAGCCGCCCGTAAACAGCATTTCGCATCTGTCATTACCCGTAAACTCATTTTAACAGGTTAAACATGATAAAGCCGTCGGCAACGTCATCTACTGCGGTTGTAGGTATAACTTTAGCAGCCTTTTGAAGTAGCGACAATCTTTACAGCGTCGCCGCTTTTAAGCGTGGCTGTAACGCTAGCGTCAATCATTACAGATATGGCGGGTTTGCGCCGTTTAAAAGGGCTACCTGGCCCCTCTCTGCGGTTGTGAAAATTGGTTAATGCTCTGTGTCATATTATTTTCTCCTTAAATTTATTTCTCAAACCGTATCTTCCTGCCACGGCCAACTTACGGTCTACAGTGTCAATGACTATGCCGTCTTTCTTGGCGTTATGCTTTTCACGGCGTTTAAAAGAGCGTCAAAGTGGAAAGCTTAGAGTTCTTTTGTCTTTTTCTCGTCTTTCCTCTTTTTCTTCTTTGTCAGTGTTTTCTTATCTTTTTTGACTACAACTTCCTCTTCTTCAACTTCTTCTTCGTTTTCCATGAAGCTTCGTAGCAGTCGATAAGTTCTTTAACGGTTATTTCTTCGCCGTTAACTTTGATTTTTTAGACAAGATTCTTCTTCGTTTTCTTATCTTCTTTTTCTTTCTCTTCTTCTTTTTGTCTCTCAACTGTTATACTCATGGTCTTGCCGTCTTTAAGCTCAACCATAGCTTCAGAGAGTTCTTCGCTGTTGGTTACTTCCTTCTTGTGAACAGCTTGAATGGATTTGCCATACTCTTTTTCTCCTTTGCGTCATCTTTTGAGTTTTGCAGCTGGTTGAGCTGCGCTCTTTTGGCTTCTTTATAAGCCTTAAAATCTTCTGGTGTCATTATTTCCGCCTCTTCATAGCGGGGGTTAGCTACTAAAGCCAGGTGGGTGTAATAGCCGT
>NZ_JBEVVA010000001.1:0-23712 GCF_049639735.1 Elusimicrobium simillimum | reverse complement strand
AAACAATTATCTTACTTCTATAGCGCATGAAAGAGTGTCAAGCACAGTGCTGGACGAAATTATGGCGCTTATTGAAGTAATAAACAGCGTAGAACGCATGGGTGACAGCGGCGAGAATATAGCCAAACTGCTTGTACTTGCGCGCCAAAGTAAAGAGTTTTCGCCGGAAGATATTAAGAGTATAGACGACATGGCCGACCTTATAAAAGCGGCGGTAAAAGACGCCAGGACAAGCCTGTTAAGCGTGGACAGCGGCAAAATCAGCGCGCATGAACTGTTAAGAAGAGCCTATGAAAGAGAAGGCAAAAATAAATACGCTGCGCAACAAGCTGCGTGACGAGCGTAATTTGCAGACAATAAAAAGAGAAGACGTGTCCGCAATATCCTCCACGCATTACGCAGATATTATCAGCCGTCTTGAAAGAATAGGCGACCACGCTTTAAGAGTTATAGACAACTCCATAAGCAAAAAAACGCCGGAAAAAGAAAGGCGAGAGCAACGCGGTTACAACAAAAAGGTTTTAGAGAATATTATGAAAATTATAACTAAAATAATAATATTAACCGCCGTGGTGTTTACCTTTGCCGCGTGTAAAAATAACACACGCAAAACGCCGCGGCCGCGCAGGAAAGATACCGGCAAACTCTGGCCGGGCAAAATACCTGCGCCGCAGACAGCGACTGTGTCAAAATAGCCGCCGGCTGCTGCCAGTGCGACGGGTACGCCGCCATAAACAAAAAACACTTTGCAGCGCTTACTCAAAAAAGAACGCTATGTGCGATGGCGCCATGTGCACAATGCAATATTTTTTTTAATGATGTAACGGTGTCATGCCAGAATAAAAAATGCGTAGCAACGCCTGTTAAAACACAAATACAATAAAAGACTTAGGCAATATATAAAAGGGGCCCGCGCGGCCCCTTTTATAATTGACATAAGAAAAACATAAAAGTACCATATATAATATGAGGAAATACACCATTTTATTTTTGCTGGTTTTATCCGTGGTCTTCTATTGCGCGTGCAATAAAGAAGCGTCTACTGATTTTGTGCAGCCAGAAATAACTGCGGAAAATAAAGCGCAGTTTAAAGAAACTTTAAACTTTGCAAAACTGGGTAATCCTGATTTTCAAATATAAAGCCGCCATTATGTACCGTGACGGGATAGGCGTAAAAAAAGTTATAAGCACGCGGCAAAGTGGTTTGAAAAGTCCGCCGCCAAAGGCAATGCCCGCGCCGCGTACAATATAGCGCTTATGTATGATTTTGGCAAGGGGTAAAAGAAAACCCCGCAAAAGCGCTTGAGTGGATGACAACGGCGGCCGAGTTAAAAGACGAACGCGCCCTTAACCGCCTGGGTAATATGTACTATATGGGCCGCGGCGTTGAGAGAGACTTTGCCAAAGCTTTAGATTTTTACCAAAAAGCCGTTGAAAACGGTTCTGTCAACGCCAAGACTTCTCTTGGCACAATGTATTTTTTAGGGCACGGCGTTACTCTGATAAAGACAAGGCTTACTCTATTTTAAGAGAAGCGGCTAACGCGGGCGACCCATACGCCCAGGAAAAACTAAGAGCGTGGTTTACCCCGCCAAAATTTAGAATGAAAAAACCGTAATGAAAATAGACCATATAGCTATTTATACCGCTAATTTAGAGGCATTAAAACTGTTTTACATAAAATATTTTAATGCCTCTTCTAACTCTATGTACCATAACCCCAAAAGGGCTTAAAACTTATTTTCTTATGTTTGAAAACGGCGCCAGGCTGGAAATAATGTCCCGCCCTGATATAACCGAAAATGCGCCGCAGCAAAGCCTTGGCATTATACATATAGCTTTTAGCGTAAAAACAAAAACAGATGTAGACACGCTTACCAACCGCCTGGCCAAAGACGGCTACACCATACTCAGCGCCCCAGAACCACAGGCGACGGCTACTACGAGTCATGCGTGCTTGACCCTGACGGCAACCAGCTGGAAATAGTTGCGGGTAAATAATGAGCATAAAATTTATCATTAAAATTTTTATAAAAATAGCAATGGCATTGTTTGTGCTAAGGGCAATGCAGATGACCGGCCTGCGTGAAATGGCAAGAATACTTAGCGTAAAAACAGTACCCACCGGAGAAAAAACTAAATTACGCCGCGTAGGGTGGTAAAAGATTTTAAAGAAGACGAAAGTGACGGCACCATTTCCTACAAAAATTCTTACACTCTTTTTATGGCTTAAAAATATTACCTTGGCGGGACATGGGATATATATAGAAACGGCGTTCCCTTCGGCATGTTTTCAGACGCTTTTTTTATACCCTTTGACGCGGTAAAAGACGTGTATAAATATGAGGGCCGCCTGCGCTACGCTTACATATGCACGGTGGAATATAAAGAAAAATCATTTCTCATGATTTTTGATAAAAAAACCGCCGCCAAGCTGGCGCCGATACTTGAGGATATAATAAAATCCCGCAGTTAAGCGGCTATTTTGCTATATTTAAATTATGAAAAGAAATTCTATTTTATTTTTAATTTTAACGGCAACATTATTTTTTGCGGCGTGTGAAAAGAAAGAAGAGCCTAAACAAAAACAGGAAAACGCGCTTAAATCTTACCACTCCAATTTAAAAAACGCCGTTGATTCCGCAGAGCTATACAATATAAACAGCCTGACATAAGCGCGTTAGAAAGCAATTCTTCCGCCTCTACACAACCGCGCCGTACTCAAACAAAATGCGCCAGCCCTCCGCCCAAAAAGACCTTCCTACAAATCACAAAGCGGCAATTCCTCGTCTGGCACATGCCAAATTATGAACGATAAAGGCAAAATGGTAGACTGCAATTCAATATTATAATTTGCTAAACACACAATAACCCCGGGAGAGAAATTTTCTCTACCAGGGTTTTATATCTATTTTAAAATTTATTTTTTAGTCGGGGCCGAGATTTTGAGCGCAGTTTTGATTTTTACGGAGTGGGGCACACTTTTAAATATTATATTTTTACCGGGGCCCCGAAGATTTGAGATTAGTTTTGATTTTTATTTATTTGGCACACTTTGCGCGAGGAGCCCAAAGGGCGGACGGGTGTGTCAAATAAATAAAAATCAAAATAACTCAAATATTTGGGGAAAGTTTTAAATAAAAAAGGCGGCCTGAAAAGGCCGCCTTTTATTTAAAACTTATTACATCATGCCATGCCGCCATGCCGCCGGGCATGGGCCGGTGCCGCGCCCTTTTCTTCGGGTTTGTCGGCCACTAAGGCTTCGGTAAGAAGTACCGTGCCGGCGATAGAGGCCGCATTTTCCAGCCCTATGCGCACTACTTTCACAGCGTCAACCACGCCTTCTTTAATCATGTCTACGTATTTGCCTGTTTCGGCGTCAAAGCCTTCGCTGCCTTTGGCTTTTCTTACGTTTTCAACTATGACTGAACCGTCAAGGCCCGCGTTAACCGCAATTTGCCTAAGCGGGGCTGTTAGGGCCTTTTTAACTATGTTAATACCTGTCTGAACGTCTTCGTTATCAGCCTTTAAAGCTTCAAGCGCGGGCTCGCATCTTGTTAAAGCTACGCCGCCGCCGGCAACTAAGCCTTCTTCAACACCGGTTTGGTAGCGTTTTTAGCGTCTTCTACTTTGGCTTTTTTGGCTTTCATTTCAGTTTCTGTG
Source organism: Elusimicrobium simillimum (assembly GCF_049639735.1). Classification (NCBI taxonomy): domain Bacteria; kingdom Pseudomonadati; phylum Elusimicrobiota; class Elusimicrobia; order Elusimicrobiales; family Elusimicrobiaceae; genus Elusimicrobium; species Elusimicrobium simillimum. The sequence goes on along the minus strand of NZ_JBEVVA010000001.1, from coordinate 20,049 downwards.
GCCGCGCCCACCGCTATTACGGCAACACCGCCGGAAAGCTTGGCTAACGTTCCTGCAGTTTTTCTTTGTCATAATCTGAGGTAGAGTTTTCAATCTGTTTTCTAATCTGCTCGCTCTGGCGGCAATGTTTTTCTTGTCGCCTTCGCCGTTTACTATTGTTGTGTTTTTTTGTCTACAACAATTCTTTTGGCGGTGCCCAGCATTTCAGGGGTAGCGGTTTCAAGCTTTAAACCTTTTTCTTCAGCAATTACCGTGCCGCCCGTTAAAATAGCTATGTCTTCTAACATTTCTTTACGTCTGTCGCCAAAGCCGGGGCTTTTACGGCGCAGCCTCTTAAGGTGCCGCGCAGGCGGTTAACTACAAGGTGGCTAAAGCTTCACCGTCAACATCTTCGGCAATAATGAGAAAGTTGCGGCCGTTTTTAACTATGCCTTCAAGTAAAGGCAAAAGTTCGTTCATAGAGCTGATTTTTTTGTCTGTCAAAATAATCTGGCAGTCTTCCAGTACGCATTCCATTCTTTCGGAATCTGTTACAAAGTAGGGTGAAATGTAACCGGTCAACTGCATGCCCTCAACAATCTGTAGTTCTGTTGTGGCTGTTTTACCCTCTTCTACCGTTATAACGCCCTCGTGGCCAACCTTTTCCATGGCTTCGGCAATAAGTTCGCCCACCATGCGGTCATTGGCTGAAATTGTGGCAATTTGCGCTTTTTCTTCTTTGGTTTTAACGGCCTGTGCATTTTGGCAAGTTCCGCTTTTACAGCTTCTACGGCCATTTCAATACCTTTTTTAACTAATGTAGGGTTGGCGCCCGCCGTAATATTTTTAATACCCTCTGTAAGCATAGCCTGGGTAAGCACTGTGGCTGTTGTGGTGCCGTCGCCGGCGATATCGTTGGTTTTAGACGCTACTTCACGTATAAGCTGCGCGCCCATATTTTCAATTTATCTTCTAACTCTATATCTTTTGCTATTGTTACGCCGTCATCTATAATTAACGGTGAACCAAATTTCTTTTCCAACACTACGCTTCTGCCCTTGGGACCTAATGTTACGCTGACTGCGTTTGCTACTTTTTCAATACCGGCCTTCATTTTGGCCCTGGCTTCGTCGCCATAAATAATCTGCTTCGACATATTGGTTTTTCTCCTTTTTTGTCCCTCTCCCTCTTAGGGGAGAGGGCGCGGGTGAGGGTGATGTACACAAAATGTGTTGTTTAATCTATTCAAGGTCCCTCCTTTCGGGACCGATAAGATAAAAACCCTTCCCCGGCCATTTCAATTTTTTAAATTTTATTTAATAATACCGAGGACATCGTCCTGATGCATGATAAGATAATTTTTATCGTTAATCTTAACTTCTGTGCCCGAATATTTGCCGTAAAGCACTTTGTCGCCTTTTTTAACGTCCATGGGTAATCTTTCCCCATTGTCTTTCAGTTTACCCTGGCCTGCGGCTACAACTTCACCCTCCATCGGCTTTTCTTTGGCTGTATCGGGTATGATAATACGCTTTTCATAACTTCACGCTCTATGGGTTTTACTATAATTCTATCCCCAAGAGCACTATATTAATGTCTGACATATTTGCTAACCTCCCAACTAATATTTTTAAATTGATTTTACTACGTATGATTAGTATAAAGAGTATTTTTACTCCTTATCCTATAACTAATTTATCAAATTATCTCATAATTGTCAAACCAGCCAAAAGAGTGCTAATAAAGAACACAACAACTTTTCCAGGCACAAAACCAACAAAACAGTCTATTGTAGGGGCGGAGCTAGTTCCGCCCCTTTTGTACTTATATTTATAGAAAGCATAGGGCGGAGACTAGCTCCGCCCCTACAGAAATTTTTTACATTAAAAAACGGCAAATATTTTTAACAAAAATTAGGAAAATACAGTGGATATTTTATTTAAAAAATGTATTTTATTATTTTTGCCCTATGAACATTTTTTTTAAATTTGTTCCATTTTGTCTCAATAAACCCGGGCTCCGGCATTACCTGTACCACAACGGCGGAAATATTGTCTTTGCCGTCTTTTTCATTAGCTTTTCTTACTATGGCTTTGCAAATTTTGGATACCGATGTTCTGCCTGTTTTCATAAGGTACTGCTTTATTTCCTCATCTTCCAGGCCTTTATTCACACCGTCAGAGCACATAAATATTACGTCCCCCTCCAGCACGCCAAACTGCAAAATGTCAAACTCCACGTCTTTTTTAATGCCCATGGCGCGGGTAAGCACGTTTTGTATGGCGGACTTTTCCGCCTGCGCTTTTGTAAGCAGGCCGCGGCGCACGTGCTCTGCCGCTAAAGAATGGTCTATGGTAAGCTGTGTAAAAACACCGTCTCTTAAAAGATATATTCTGGTGTCGCCAATATGTATGGCGTAGGCGCTGTCTTTATTGTCAAAAAGCAGGCAGCTGAGCGTAGTGCCCATGGTGCGGTACATTGGTTATCCTGCGCCATTTTGTACACGGTATAATTGGCGTAGTCCGCCGCCATAAGCAAACGGCGTTCCATTTTGTTCATTTCAGGTAAAAAATCTTTGGGTATTACTATTTTGCCGCTTTCCATTTTTATAAGAGTGTCAACAAAGGTGGTTATGGCAAGATTACTGGCTATTTCCCCGGCGCTGTGCCCCCCATGCCGTCTGCGACGGCGGCAAAACGGAGTTCAGACGATATAAACACCATATCTTCATTTTTCTCTCTTATCTTACCAATATCGCTGTAAGCGGCAAAGTTTAGTCTAATGGTCATATATCAAATATTACCGTAAATCACGTCTTAAAATAGTATGTACTATAAAGTAAATATTAGCAAACAAGAGTAACAGTATAAGACCGTATTTAAAAACCGCGGTTTGCGCGCTGTGCTCAGCCACCCGGTCAAACGGGGTAAGAATGGCGTTTTTCCATATAGCGTAACGCATTTTTTTATCGCTTGGGTTTCATAAATACTTACAAAATCGGCTATAGGGTCCTTTTGGGCGGCGGCAGCGGCTTTTTTATCATCCGCTTCTTTATTGTCCGCGGAAGTGCTGCCCTCTACAATTTTTGCTATGCCAAGCAAACTGGAACCAAAGTTAAGGTCTAACGCCGGCTTAGAAAACTTAAGCCCAGCCCCCTCTTTAGGTTTAATATTTTTGGTTTCAATAACTTTACCTGCGGCGGTTATATCAGCGTAAACTTTGCCTGATATTTGGTAGCCGCCCACACTGGCCAGCGCGAGCGTCATTAAAAACGCGGGCAGCAAACTGCTAAAAACAAATGTTCTTGGCAGCACAACAGCCACGCAGGACAGCGTTAAAAGCACCGCGCAGTAAAAAGTAATGACACAAAAGGCTCGTCCGAAGGATCAATAGGCAGCGCGGAAAACGCTTTAAACGAATATATGGTTATAAGTATAGCAACACCGCAAATTATGCGCGCGGGAAACGGCGACGACTTGCCAAACATAAGCGTTAAAGAAAGTATGGCGCCTATTAAAGCGTATACAAGACAGTAATCCTGCGCCGCAATATTACCAAGCCCCTTGGCAAAAGCGCCGGCAAAAGAAACATCCGCCGTAAAAAACCCGGCCAAATATCCGCACACCATCACCATAAATACGCCTAAAGCGTGACGGGCGTAAACTTTCATGCAAGCAAGCAAAAAAGTTATAAAGGCCATAAGCGCCGTAAGCACGGTAATAAGAGGCGCGGCGGTAAGCGTGGAAAGTTTGCCTATATACTTAAACGCGCCAAAAAATGTAGCGCTTGTCTCAGCATCCAGCGTTGATGCCGCCGCGGCGCCAAATTTGACCGCCACAACAGCCGCTGTTATAGATACAACCAAAAATATAGGAATATGAATGAGAACCTTAGCCAGTGCGGCGGGAATGCCGCTGGCTTTAACTTTCATTTTAACTTCGTCAATAGCCAGACCTCTCTCATGTATCTTTTCCTCCTCAGGCATAGGCGGGGCCGCCTTGGCCGACTGGGTGGGCGAACCAAGCACCGGCATTTTAGGACCCGTTGTCATGGCTTGCTTAGAAGAAATTCTTGTTATTCTCTCGCTTCTTGTGGCGCGTTTCATTCTAAGAGACTCTGTAGTTGTCGTCTTCTCAGGGCGAAGGCGGAGCGGGACCTCTGTGCCTATATCAAGCACAGCGTCAAGACCTGTGCGCACTTTCATTTGGTCTTCTGCGCGCATTTTCATTATATGGTCCAACACTTCCTCGGCTGTTTGAAACCTGTCGTCGGGGCGTTTGGCCATAAGTTTTTGTGTGACAAGAGAAAGCCAGGCGGGAATATCTTTTCTGATATCGCCGGGGTTGGGAATAGGGTCGTGAATGTGCTTTTGAATAATGTCTATGGAGTTTTTGCCCTTATAAGGAAATTGCCCCGTAAGCATAAAATAAAGCGTGGCGCCGGCGGAGTAAAGGTCCGCCCTGGTATCAATAACGCCGCCAAGGGCCTGCTCCGGCGCTATAAAATAGGCTGTGCCGGCCATCTCTGTGGTTTTTGTCATGGACTGGTTTTTTTCTATTTTTTTGGCGATGCCAAAGTCCACAATTTTTGCTTCAAGCTTCTCGTTAATTAAAATATTAGAGGGCTTAATATCACGGTGGATAATACCCTTTTCATGCGCTACGGCAAGCCCTTTAAGAACCCCTTGGAAAATGTTTAAAATAAACCCGATAGGCAGGTTGGGGCGCCTGCGTATAATGTTAGAAACTGTGTCCCCGGAAATAAAAGTCATTACTATAAAATAAAGGCCCCTTTCTCTGCCAACGTTATAAACGTTGACGATGTTGGGGTGGTCAAGCTCGGCAATGGCGCGGGCTTCGGTAAGAAATAAGGTTACGGCTTTTTGGTCTTCCGCCAAAGACGGGCTTAATATTTTTACGCAGACAATCCTGTCAAGCGCCTTATGCCTGGCTTTGTAGACGGACCCCATACCGCCGACGGCGATTTTCTCAAGAATCTCGCAGCCTGATATTACGGTGCCTATCAAAGGGTCTTGCATATTTTTGTCTTCACTCATGGTAACACCTGTTTGGGAATATATATATTTATATTAATATATAAATTATACAATGTAAAATAAACACTGGCAATTTATTTAACTAAAATCTGCCGTGTTTTTAACTGCCTTAACTCATGTTATACAAAATACGGCAAAAAATAGTATAATAAATTAATAAATTTTATTGAGGTTACAAAAAAATGAAAGAAAAAATTCATCCAAAATATCAAGAAGTGGAAGTTAATTGTGCCTGCGGCGCAAAATTTACAACACGCTCCACAATGAAGTCAATTAAATTAGACATTTGCTCAGAATGCCACCCTTTCTTCACAGGCAAGCAAAAAGTGTTGGACACAGAAGGCAGAGTAGATAAATTTAACAAAAAATTTGCCGCTTCAGAAGGTAAACTTATCGCAAGAAAACCTAAAACTGTGGTTAAAGCCCAGGCCAAAATGAAAGCGCCCGTTAAAATTAAAAAAATAATTGTAGCCGGTGATGAAAAAAAGGCTCCTGTAAAAAAGGCTAAAAAAGAAGCAGCAAAATAATAAAAATATTTTAAGCCCCGCTCTAAGTGAGCGGGGCTTTTGCTTTGCAAAAGCTAATTCAGGCATTTTAGCTTTGCTAAAAAAAGACTTGCCTGAATTTTACCCATTGATACGCCCCGCTTTTAGCGGGGCTTTTGCCTTGCAAAAGCTAATTCAGGCATTTTAGCTTTGCTAAAAAAAGACTTGCCTGAATTTTACCCATTGATACGCCCCGCTTTTAGCGGGGCTTTTTATTCCCCCCCGACTAGACCGGGAGGTCGCTTAGCTTTTTCTAGGGAGCAGATTATTTATTGTTAAAAATAGTACGTTGTTGTTGCCGCTCCCTCAGCCGTAAGGCGTGAGGGTCTCAAGCAATGAGTGCGCGTTGGCGCACATAGGTGCTGTCTTATTTTGGCTACGCCATTGTCCTTGAGACCATCTCGCTCCGCCGCGCGATGGAACAGCACTTATTATGCAAAAGTAAGGTGTTCTAAATACGCTTTTAAACGCTGCTGCTAGAAAGGAGTACTCGCGTTTGTAACCCACGCCTACTCCGGGGGATGGGATTTGCGCAAAAAAACCCCAAGGCAGAATTTGCCTCGGGGTAAAATATTTTATGCAAGCCGCGTATAAAAACGCCGCTTAATCGCAAGTAGATTTAAGATGGCTGCCTACCATAAAACTGCAGTCATCACCCACACAGCACAAGTTTGAATCCCTATAATTTATAAGACGTATAGTATAAGAATATTTTGTACCGTTTCTTGAAGCGGACGCGTAGGACTTGGTTGTGTCCGTATTTGTAACAAGTTTGTAAGTAAAGTTATCTGTGGAAATAGAATCCGCGTTTGGTGAGGTAATGCCTGAAACAACAGGCCCAAGCTGGTCAAAATTTTTAGCGTAACCTTTACCTGTGGAGTTGCCAAGAAGCGCCCTTGTCTCCTGCTCTGAACGTATGTGGGAGAGAATGTCTATAGCCTCCGTCACTCTGCCGCGCTCTACGGATTTTTCATACTGCGGCAAAGCAAAGCCCGCCATAAGCGCTATTATTATAACCACAATAGACAGCTCCATAAGTGTAAAACCGGCGCAGCGCTGTCGCGCCGTCCTCAGGGGGAGTTGCTTGCAAATCCCCAGCGGGGACCTCATCAAATTTCTCATAACATATCTCCTAAAAAATAAATCTATAAGAACATGATACAAAAAAATACCACCCTTTCGGGTGGTATTTTTAACACTAAACTATTTATAATTTTGTTCAACAAGCTTCTGGTTGGCTGTAATGTTAAGGTTAACGCGTCTGTTTTGTGAGCGGCCCTCAGCTGTAGCGTTAGACGCTATGGGGTTGCTCTGGCCAAAACCCTGGTAACCAATGCTGTAGGTTTTAACATTGTTGGCAAGAAGTTCATTGTAAACAGCCTGGGCTCTTTTCTGTGAAAGAGAAAGGTTAAAAGCTTCTGACCCTGTTGAATCCGTATAGCCTTCAACAACAATTATGTTTTCAGGATATTTTTTGAGAACTTTGCCAAGGTCGGCAACGTTCTGTTTTGCGGCTGCGGAAAGCTCTGAGCTGCCGGTGGCGAATAAAATGTCGTTTTTCAAAACAACTTTTATGCTGCCGTCGGCGTTTCTTTCAACTGTGGCAATTTTAGCAAGTTCTTTGGCCTGTTTGTCATAATAGTTACCAATGCCGCCGCCTAAAAGACCACCTGCCGCCGCGCCTATAAGAGCGCCTGTTTCAGCCTTGCCGCCTGTGTTATGCGCTATTACCGCGCCGCCTATAGCGCCTATTGCCGCGCCGGCACCCGCGCCGATGGCTGTTTTTTTACCGGGTGTTGTACAGGCAGTAAACACTAAAGCTACTGCCGTTAAAGTTAAAACTATTTTCTTCATACTACCTCCTAATTTTTTACCTGCTTATATTCTACATAAATTTTTAAGCCAGCACATACAACTTATAACGCAGTATTAGGTTTTTTATTGCACTCTCAATTTCCTAATGTTATACTTAATATTATAAAAAGATGGAGGATTTATGAAAAAGGGTTTTACATTAATTGAGTTATTAGTAGTTGTTCTTATCATAGGCATTTTGGCCGCAATCGCTTTACCGCAATATACAAAAGCGGTGGAAAAGTCACGCGCGGCGGAAGCGCTGTTAATAGGCAAGGCAATAAAAGACGCCCAGGAAAGATACTACCTGGCCAACAACACCTACGCCGTAAGCACCGACGACCTTGACCTGGGCTTTACCACCACGCAGCCAAACACTAAAGACGCAGTGCTTACAAAAAACTTTAGGTATATTTTCGGCGCCGGCGCAACCGCGCAATCTCATGTATGGGTATCAAGATTAAACACAACCGACGCATACCACTTTAATATGTATTACACAAACACTCCCACAAAAGCTAATGTGGATAAGGTTGAATGCTCCGGCAATACCGCTAAAGCTAAAGAAATTTGCAAGGCTGTAGGTTTTACAAAAGAAGAAACCGGCGGCAGCTTCATACGTCCGTAAACGTCCCCAGCAAACTACAGCACGGTATTTTTTGCTTATTAAACCTGCGCTATAATAATGTTATAACGCAGGTTTAAATTTATCATTGCAAAGCCGTTTAACGTGTTAATAGAAAATATGTTTTAGCAAAACAAACAAGAGCCTCTTTACTTTATAAAAGTGTTTTGCAAAAGCGAGGCAAGCCTGCCGAGCGTATCAATAAGTAAATATGTTTTAGCAAAACTCTTTACTTTATAAAAGTGTTTTGCTAAAATATATGTGTAGTAAACAGTAAACACCAATTTATTCCTCGGTAGCTCAATGGTGGAGCATTCGACTGTTAATCGAAGGGTTGCTGGTTCGAGTCCAGCCCGGGGAGTTCGCTATACAAAACCCCTCTTAGACGTACTAAGAGGGGTTTTGCTATTTTTAAGACGTAAAACCATAGTCTAAAGTAGACTATTCTAAACCACTCTAGAGTGTAAAGTGTGGTAGAAATGTGGTAGAAGCACTATTTAAAATAAACAGCGAAACTCACACCAATGCTTTTTTGCTTAACAAATAACCCAGCTGCAGTATTATTCAAACCAATATCCGTTAAACGCATATCAGCAAAGGCAAAAGGCTCAATCTTCTCATTATCGCTCAAATTAAAGCTTACGCCGCCCCCCGCGCCAAACCTATTCCAATATACCAACCGTGCGCCCAACCCCACGTTTATATCTTTACCTGCCAGGAAGAATGCCCCGGGCGTAAGAGTAAAACCCTTATTTGTTACATCCGTCCCTGCTTCACTGTCCAAGTTTACACGCACCACCGCTTTTCTCCTGCTTTGGGTCTGATACTCTAGCATATATTACGGCTTTATTACTTATTTGTGTGAAGTCTATATTTCTACTCATAATTACATCTCCTGTTTTTTATATTATATGTATATTTTTCATATATCCTACCACGTAGAAACACTTTTTACTGTGTTTTCTAAAGGGGCATTAATATTTAACAAAATACCCCTTTAGAGTTGTTAATACTATTTTTTCAAACGTTTTAATAAGATGCTCTCCACCTCCTGTGCGATGCAATTTGTAATAATTTTAGTTATCCCTTCTACTAGCTTTTCTCCTGCTGTTATGCTTTTCTTTTCCATTAACATTCTCCTGTGTATTGATTTCTACATTACTATGCGGTTGCTCCTTTATCCACTTTTGAACAATCTTGTTTCATATTGTCATCCCAAAAGATAATAAGGTCTACAAATTGTGCACTTAAATTTTCACAGTCCTCATTACTAAGGGGGCGTTGTAATATTGGTTCCCACAGTTTTCTTGTTTCGGCCTCGAACAAGTCTGTTTTTCCATTTATTACCGCATTATCCAAACTTACGCTTCTGCTTTGTTCCACCCTTACATATACGAAGTATGTACAAAAATACTTTTAAAAAATAACATTTTTCTTCTTAAATCTATTATTAAATGTTGCATATCTAAGCGAACATAAAAAGCAAAAAAATACACTCTTTTGTCTTAATTAAGAGTGTATTTCGGTTAAGTTATATGTTTTTTAATATTTCTTTATTCGTCGCTTTACTATAGGAAAAGTATCTCTGGAGCGAACAGATGTTATGTACCCGCTCTTTCTGAGATTTTGGATTCTTTTGTGAATGGATGAAACACTTACTTTAAAATGAACTGCCATCAATCTATAACTCATTCTGGTAAAATGCCATGTCCTTGTAAATTCTTTTAATTTCTCTATGTCAATTTTTCTGTCCTGCCGTAAGAATTCTTTAGTGTTTGAGTAAGCTGCTCTTTGCCGCCAACGCCAAATTGTGCCCCTACTTATTCCAAAATCTTTAGCCAGCTCATTTATTGGAATATGTTTTGAAGCGGCAACCACGACTTTACGAAATTCTGGAGAACAAACTCTATACATAAAGACCCTCTATCTCTTTTTTACATTATACAGAAGTAGTTTAGTCTATGCCAGAATATTATCTTCCCCGTGAAAATTATTTGTGGCAGATTGTTGAAGTTCTTGGGTGGGTTGCTTAATCCATAGAGCTTATTAAGTTCTTTAACGCTGTTTATTAGTCCGGCTACAGTGGATTTTGTAAGGCCGTTTATTTCAAGCTCTTTTTGAGCCTCTTCTAAAAGACAAAGTAAATGATGCGTTGAAATTTCTCTATTCCAAATACCTTTATCTACGACTTTATCCTCCATCTTTCGACTTATCTTTTCTTTATACTTTATAACACTTGCCTTTAATATAAGGGTTTAGCCCTGCGGAAGCGATTAGGGAAGTTATTAACAAGCATACTACTAATACTATTCTTTTCATTTATTGGTCTCCTTTCTCTGCTCACCCCTTTTAACCAATAAAAAAGGCGATGCCAAATAAGAGTCTAGAAACGCTCAAATGACAATCGCCCGCCATATCCTCGAAAGGATATGACAAAAAGCGACATCATTTTTAGCTTCTAGACTATTTTGTTAATTTCTCAACAAAACCGTGCCGGTCCTACCGGCTCTAAAAAATCAGTCTTAAAATTTCAACTACAATACTCCTAAAGTTATTATATAAGTTTTAATCAGCTATCAACAATTGAGGCGTCAATTTTCTTTATATATGATATGACTTTTCTCATATTTATTAAATCTCCCATAGAGCTATAAGCAATTTTAATTTGATTCAATACTTCTTTCTCTTTATGGTTGACCAAGTAATCATAAATATAGCTCTGATTAAAATAGTTGAAGTAGTCTTCACTTCCATGCTTCTTTATGAAGTTAAGAAAAATTTCCCCTAACATTGTTGTTTCTTCTGACTTTGCATTTTCTCGTTCACTTATTAGAATAAGACCTTTCATCAAATCTTCAAAATCATGTGTAGCTTTAGTAATAAAAGACAATGAAAACTCAATCATATTTTTATTGGCTGCATCGAGTTCTTTCAAACTATATACCAAGCCGAGTAAATCAACAAGAATTTCTTTCTCTTTGATTGATAATAATTCAGTATCCCTAACACTTAGAACAGCATAACAATATTTCCAAAATTCTATTATCCTATGATTAAATAAAACAGCATCGTCCTTTGAAATATCATTTTTTGTTTCCTTTTTACTATTTACTCTATATTCTGAAAGCCAAGATAAGTAGCGTATTATATTTTCTACAACATCCCAGTTGCTATTTTCAAAATATTTTTAAATATATATCCGCTTTGCAATTCCTCTTTCTTATGTAAATAATAAATTGCAATATGGTCGGCAAATCTTTTTTATAATTATCTTTTTGTGTTTTGTAAGATTTTAACCCTACAAGAAAATCATTCTTCAAGTCGTCATACATATCTAAATAACATCCTTGAGTTGTTATATATGTATCGAAAAAATAAAACCAATTCTCAGTTCCTTTATCTAATGAGTTTATTATGTCTAATGTCCATTTTCTATCTATTTGCAAAAAAACTGCCGCTTTATAGCCAAGAAATATGAAAAACTCAGGAATCTTGTCTTCAAAAGCCTCCACAACTATTGCCTTCAATTCACCCTTTAACTGGGATTGCTTATCTGAAATATCATTTTTATTTTTACTAATGGAGTATGCGACATCTATCGTTAATTCTATTATCCTCCCTAAAGAAGAGTTTAGTGCCCCTGTAAGAATATCTTCTTTCATATTAATCAAATAATTATAGCCTCTATTTTTAGAATATAGATATTTGAGTATTTTTGAAAAAAGTTCATATGTATTAATTACCACTAACTCAATTTCATTTATTTTAGAGGATAAGAAGAATGTCATTGGTAGTACAACTGTATCAGGATAAAGTTTTTTTTCATCATCTTTAATCCAGAACAAATCCTCTTTAATATATCTATATAGGAAGGTGAGAATTGTTAAAAAATCTTCTTGAGTTATAGTTTTTTTGCCATCATTGAACCCCCAAAAAATACTCGCCATAACACCTCTAGATAAAAAATGAAGAGCATCTATATTTTTATAATTATTTGAGGATTATTCTTTGCTAAATCTCTAAATACATTACCCAACCCTTCAGCAGTAGGCTTTTCATCAGTTATATGCACAGAAGAATCGTCACTATTAAACTTATCTAGAAAATCGTTCACATACCCCACAATTGATGCCGGCTCATTCTGAAACATTGTGAATAACTCCTGTTCTGAAATTGGAGATTTAGGTGTATATGTTCTAAAGGTAATGGAATTAAAATTAAAATGTTCTTGCTCCAAGTCACTATAGTTTTCATATTTAGCAGAAAAATATGGTAGTTTTTTTAAAGTTGAATACCACTTTTTTTCAAAATATCTCTTATAACGTTTATTACCCTTGTCGTGTGGGTAATATGGCCCCCTATAATAATATCCTCTATTTCTTTTCTTTCTGTTGCGTTCAAATTAAGAACATTTTTTTCTAATACGCCATGAAGCTCGGCCTCATAATAGCTATTGGCAAATAATAAACCAGCATTTTCTCTCAAATAAATAAATAAATCCTCTCTATAGGAAGAGAAACTACTACCATAAATATAAAGTAATATTCTTTTAAAAATATCTTCCTTGAAATTATTTAGTTTTGATATATATATATCTTTAAATCTTGACACGGTCATTTTTTGAGCCTTTAAGAGAAGCTGTTTGGCTATCATTTTGATAATATTATCATACGCGTCAGAATAGTCATTGTCCTTTTCATTAAAAAAAGAGTCCAGTATTAAAAAATTATACTTATTCCATAGAGGACCAAAGTATAAATAGAAAAGAGTTTCCACTATATCATTAGAAAGATCTTTACCTATATTTAATTTTTCTAGATGCTTATAGATATTTTTCTTGAATAGTTCATTTTGGATAAATGGGGTATTTTTAATAACAAAAGAAGTGTTCTTCTCGCTAGCGTCAACTCTAACAGAAAGGTTATAATTATTATGAATGGAGATATCCAAAAGAAATTCTTTCTTATCTAACTTATAGTTGTCGCGAATAGTTAGTTGTTCAACAAGCTCTAATAATCTAATAAGAAAATCATCACTAAATAGTGAGTGAATGTCTTCTTCACCCGTTATTCTATCCTGCATATAAGAATAACCGTTATTGTTAAGAATTATATCCTTATTCCTTGTGAACGTATGTGCAACAAATGAAAGAAGTATTGTTTGGGCCGTTTTTATGTCTTTCTTTTCCATTGAAGCATCAAAAAGCTTAACAATGGAGTAGAACCAAAAGTCCTGTTTATCGTACAAGCCAATAAGTTGTGAGATGCACTCCCTCAATTCCGAGTCTATATATGTTGGATCTATCAAAGATACTGTTTCAATAGTTTTTATTATTATTGATGTCCTTTTATCTGTTGAGTTTTGTGCTTTTGATGATTCAAAAACAAATTTATATAGTTCCTTTATTATTTTTACCACCAATAAGTATATTCTTGAATTTGCAACGCCGTAAACTTATCTTTTTTATCTCTTAAGGCAAGTGTCGCTGAATATAGAAAGAAGATAGGAAACCACCCATATCTTTATCATCTAAAAGTGTTTGGGGATCAAAAAAACCATTCTTATATAAAGGCTGTAGAAATATAGGATTATTAGCCGTAATAAGGAAATCACGTCTATATTTAACATCTTTAATAAGAATTAAGATTTTTTTATATCTTCATTCGTTAATTTATCGCTCATACAACACCCTTCTCGAAAAGTTGAAGAATTTTTTCATCATCATCGGCTGTTTTTTTTGTTTTTTCACCCTCTATTTTATTGGCCCAGACATTTAAAATTTTTGCCATTAAGTCATATCCTGTTTTGGAAATATTATATTCAATAATCTCTATGCCAAAACATTTTTATAATACTCCTTATATTCCTTCAATAAATAGGAATCGGGATCTCCTTCTAAATATGAAAACAGAGCATAATGTTTTCTTTTTCCAGGACGACTAAATACATGAACATGCTCCATTATTTCAAACTCTTCAATTCCAAACCCTATAAATAGAATAGTTTTGGAGGAAAACAGGTCGGACAAGTAAGCTCTGCCAGGACCATCTGTTTTATAAAATTTCATGTATTCACTCGTAGTGAGAATGGTCCCCTCATCATCAATGTGCCCATGCAAATGAAAAACTTTGTTTTTGGGGTCTTCTAGGAAGCTTTGAAAGCTTGTTTCACGATTTACAACAAAAGGTTTTTTGCTAGAGAATTCAGGTCTAGCACTATTATGCACGCCAGCCAAACATTATCATAATTAGTGGTTATCATACCACATTGCAAGCGACATAAATCAAAGCACATTTCCTCTAGCTCTTTACACTTGTCATAACATTCTTCTTTATTTAAGAATTCTCTCAAAGTAAGAATTCTATTTATATCCTTATTGATACAAATAGTAATAAGCTTTCGATTATCTTTAATTTTTTAAGAGCAATTGACTCGCCATAACTAATGACCTCGATTTTAGTAGTTTATCTACATAAGAATGGGCAAGTTTCAACCAAGACGGTCCCCCTCCTACCATAGAAAATCCAGCCCCTATAAAAGCAATTACATTCCCTTTGAGTATTTCCCTCACGAGTTCTTTTTTTAATAGTGGTATTTTTGGCACTTTAGATATTTTGATCATTCTTTTCCACATTATAGCTAAAAGAATTATAATGTCATTAATTGGACTTCAAAAGGAATAGATACAATAATCAATAAAACATAACGGTTAACCAAATCATGAACACACTTCAAGAAAAATATCATAAAGAACTAGAACGTCAATTAAAAATTCTTGCAGTGCCACAGTCCAGGCATTTATTGATACACATATGTTTATGTTTCCAGTAGCATATAAACATAAAAATCAGCACACTCAGGTCTATTTATACACTTTTTATGCCATACGCCAACGAGCGACCCTGTCTGTGAGAAAACTAATAGAGCCTGCTGGTAAAGGTAATGATAAAATTACGATTCAATCAATCGTAAAATTGGTCACAAAACCAGATTTTTATTACTTTCAGAAAAAGAAAAAGCATATGTTTCTGGGGATTTTGATAAATTATTCAACTCTGAGCATACAAAACGCATGAAAGCTTTTCGAGATTCATATTGTCATAATATCAACTATGAAGATGAGTTATGTGCTATTACAAAGATTTCATGCACATAGTTTCTACGAGTATGAATATTTTAGAGCAATTATATATGATTACATTCCGCACCATACCAACCTTTTTCACAGAGGCACGAGATATTGCCATCTTTTTATCTCAGGAATATTGGAAAGCAATAAATAATGCAGCGAGATCAGCAAACAAAAATAACGAGGTCAATGCCCGCCTAGAACAAATGTTACGTGGGAATTCTAACTTAGCCTCTCTCAAGTACTCATAAAATTTCTGAAGCAGAGGAGCCATTTCAAAAGAGAAAAGCCCGTTCTAAAAAGAACGGGCTTTTTTGGATGCATCTTAAATATAAAAGCTAAATAGGATAAGCTATCAATCCCGTGCCGGTCAGTTATTAATTCTGTTATATTTCAATCCTTGAACTTTTATACAATAGTTCCGGAACCATTTACACACACATTTTGATGGTCTATATGGGAGTAACCAAAGCCCGATCCTTTATAAGGACCCGTTTTAAACAAAGCCATAGAAAGATATTTTGAATTACCATAAGTCATAAAAATAAGTTCAATATCATCGTTATACGCGGCAAGCGTGTTTAATCCTGCGCCCGCCTTAACTGTACCAACATTGGTAAGCGATGGAACGAACATCTATATCATCAAAACTTGTGGCGTGTTTCCTGCTCCCAGAAAATATCTTTCCCTTGATTGGGCCAGTTGGGTGCTAAGAGTCCGCAATTGTACCGCCTTACTCTTCCATACACTCTTTTGGTATTGCGGAACCGCTATAGCTGCAAGCACTCCTATAATTAAAACAACTACCAATAACTCTATTAATGTGAAGCCTTTTTTCATGTAATTATTTTAGCATAAATTGTTCTTTAGCAATGCTATACAAGGCCGCAGGCATACGTAACAAGGCTGCTTAATTTATCCACGGGGCCCTTGAGCATGTGAAAGAACATTACTTCGAAAGCATGGTTCTTTTGTATCATACTCATACGTGGAGTCATTTTAAAAGATAAAACCTCTTATATTAAGCGGGCTTTTTCACCCTGTTTCTTATTTGCTTTTTTCTGTTTTTTAGTAAACAATAAATTGCTTTATCGCCTCTGATTTTATTGTTTTTACCATAATTTTTTACATACCCGCACGAAATACCATTTGTACAGGTGTGTTTGCATTCAACTCATTTTCTAATTTTTCTTTATATCCATCTTCTTCCAATATTTGGCTCATGGGATGAAGAGAGAACGCCTGCTTGGGTGGCTTTAAGCCAAAACGATTCCATTCTTATACCCAGCGCGCACAAACTCTGTATCCGTATCACCGGCCTAAGATAACAAAGAAACCCGCGCAATTTTCAAGTTTTTCAGCCGTCATTTTTAAGCCTTGTTCAGCAAATTTTTTGCTTTTAGCTTTTTCTCTATTCATAATAAGATAGTAAAAAACTTTTTAACGCCTTTAATTCCCAATTGTTCCGCGGGAAGGCCGTCTGCCAAAGCAACAGCTTCTTTATTTGAAAATCTAAGCCACTTTGCAAGTTCGTCCGCTTTATTTGTTGAAAACATTTGCGTCTCATTTGCTTTATAAGTGTTTTCTTTAATATATTTATATTCTCTGCTTCCTTTGGGGAAATACAACAAATTTCCGCTAAACTCGTTTTTAAGAGAGGCGACAATATCATTATCCACCGCAACGGGAAGAAAATTACGCTTATCTGTATGGCGTTTTTCCATTATTTCCAGCATTTCTTTATTTGGTAAAAGTGTGTTGTATTCCTCAAATTTTATTTGTGCTATAACGGGGTTTGCAATAATATCAAAAGGACCATTGCTGATTAGTAAATCTGTTTTATATCCATATGCGTTAAATGCTAAGCGCATGTTTTCAATAAAAGTGCCTATTGATATTAACGATTCCCGGCCTTGCGGGTCCACTTCTTTTAAAAGGCGCGAATCCAACTTTACCAGCCATTCATTATCGTTAACAACAACCTGCCACATTTGCGTATTATGCCCGCTTGGCGCTAAGGACGCGTAGTAGAGAACATTTTTTAAATCTTCATTTAAATTCTGTGCAGTTTTGAGGTCTTTTTCTATCGCAATATCTTTGCAGGCAAAAATAAATACAGCTAAAACCAGGGCGGATATATATTTAAATTTCATATCCCATCTCTTTTGACCGAGGATACAGCCAACTCTATACTTTTGGCAATAAGTTGTTTGGGGGTTACCTTTCTGCTTTTAAGGTAGTGCGCTTTATTATAAACCATATCAAGCGTACCCATATAAAGCGACGTAAAATAAGCTGATGTTATTTTAATATCAAGATTATTTTTAAACACCCCCTGCTTAACGCCTTTTGCAAGCACATTTTCCAATATGTTAAAAATGTCATTATCCATATCATTTATAATTTTATACGAAGGATTGTCCAAAATTTTATTATTTATACGAACATGGTATTGCGTTATTATTTGCGTATACCCTGCATGCTTTTGCGCAAACTCAAATGCTTTTTCAAAAAAATCAACCAGTTCCTTTTGCGGGTCTTTATTTTTATTTTCAATACCCAGCAAATATTCATGCAGTTTTTTATAACCGCGCATTGCCACTCTGTCATAAATCTCTTCTTTGCTGTCAAGATATGTGTATATTGTCTTTTTGTCAGGTTTGTGTGCGCTGCTATTTCATCAATAGTGGTTGCCTCATAGCCTTTTGAGAAAAAAAGCGTTTGCGCAATATCTATAATACTTTCAATAACAACATTTCTTTTTGCTTCTCTAATTTTTTGTTTTGTCATATTTATCCTTAAAACTCATATGTTAAATTTATATAAAAACTTAATTCTTTATCTTTGTCCACTATCGGGCTGTCCTTAATTTTTGAAGGAAGTATCCGTAGTGCCCCATTAATACGGATTTTACATTTTTATTAATAGAGACAACAGCCGACACACCAACATAAGGAGTTATGGAGGCAGAAGGTGAATATTGGTTAAAGCCTGTATTTAGGCTTTCCTCCTGCGAAACACCAAAAAAATAACGGTTGTGCTTGTTTGAGTAGTATCTAAGCCCCGCCTCCGGAAATATAACTATACTTTTGCCGATATTTTGCATAAGCATATAAGAAGCTTTGCCCTGAAAGCCGGAGTTGCCCAATGCATCTGCCGAAATTGAGCTTAACTATACCGTATTTTCCCCGCAATACTTTCCAGCCCGCTGTTATTGCAGCGTATCTGTTATCTAAATAACGCATATTTGAGTTGTGGTCTTTAGCCTTAAAATTTAAGGTAGTGTATTCACCCTGCAGGTTTAACTCAAAGCCTTCTGTCTTAAAAATATGAACCCCGCGTAAGGGCTGTTTAAGTATAAATATTTTGAATCATATTTAACTACCGGAATGGGGTAAAAATTATAACTTTCATTATTATACGGACTGTATTGGAAATATCCCCCGCCCCGGCAGAAAAAGCATTAGCATTAACTGCAGCTATAGCTAAACATAAAACTGTGCTTAGCGCTGTTTTTTTTATTTTTAGTGTGTTCATGATAATATTATATACCATTAGTATATAAAAGTAAACTATTAGTTTACTTTATTTGTGAACACAAAAAATGAAAATGGCCTATAGCTCAAGATATGCATAAAAATTATGAAGCAGAAGGAGGGTATTATTTAAGACGTAAACCGATAGTCTATTCTAAAGCACTCTAGAGTGCAAAGCGTGGCGTAAAATGTGGTAGAAGTATTGTTTAAAAGCCACGCTAAATCCTACTTTTAGTATATAATCAAACAAAAAAATATATTTATATATGAAAAATGGCAATAAATAATCTTTGTCCATATGCAGGAAAAACTTTCCCCGCATATATCATCCACACATAGGAGTTTAAACAACAATGAGCCTTCCAACAGATACCTGCAAAAAGTGCAATAAAACCATTTCCCCTGAGCAAACAGGGAAAAACAAATTTACATACCGCTGTAACACATGTAGTTTGATATGGGCGAAAAAAGTTTCTAATCCAAAGAAATAACAGGCAAAAATACCCCTTAAATTTCTAAAGTACGGGGAAGCATTTTAGACAAAAGCACGCTTATTTTAAGCGGGCTTTTATAATGTTAATCTTTTTTTAAAAACTTACTTTGCTGCGGTTTTGTAATTTTCAGCACTTCCGCCTTTTCAATTACAATGGCTTCTACGGGCACATCGTCGTGATAGCCTTTTCTGCCGGTGAGAACCGCTTGCATAGCGTCAACAACTTTCTGCCCGCTTACAACTTTACCAAACACAGCGTAGCCCCAGCCTTGTGTGGTGGCGCTTTAAAGTTAAGGAAATCATTATTATTGGTATTGATAAAGAACTGGGCGGAGGCGGAGTCCGGGTCAGAGGTGCGGGCCATAGCTATTGTGTATTTGTTATTATCCAGACCGTTGTTAGCCTCGTTCATTATAGGGGCGCGGGTTTTGCGTTCGCGCATACGGCGTCCATACCGCCGCCCTGCACCATAAATCTTTTTAACACGGTGAAAGATGGTGCCGTCGTAGTGTCCGTCTTTAACATATTTGACAAAGTTTTCCACTGTTTTAGGGGCGTTTTTAGCGTCAAGTTCAATAACTATATCGCCTTTACTGGTTTTTAAATTTACGTACATTTTGTTCTCCTGTGTATTAGCAATTTGCTGTTTTGCCGGGGTTTCTTTTTCTTTCGCGGGCATTTCTTTTCTAGCGCATGCAATCGCGCCTACAATTAAAAGCGCCGCCACAATAAGTTTAAATATTTTTAACATATGTTTCCCCTCCATAAGTTAATTTTATAATATATTTACTTTTAAAACTGTGTTAACAAAAATGAAAATTATAGATTTCAA